>JANPAP010000261.1:0-9731 GCA_031429975.1 Chitinophagaceae bacterium | reverse complement strand
GCCATGTTCATCGCTGCCGCCAATAAATTTTACATCTTTTTTTTGAGCCCTTAAATAACGAACATAAATGTCGGCGGGTAAATAACAACCTGCCAGGTGCCCAATATGTACGGGACCATTTGCATAAGGCAACGCCGCAGTAACTAAATATCTTTTTGGATTGTTCATTGCCGGCAAAAATACCTTAACCAATTTTATTATTCAAAAAAACAAAAAACTGCCCAAGAGGGCAGCCTTTGTTAAAACGGGATTTTAATAATTCCTAGTTTTTCATTTCAGTTATTGGTATTTGAGGTTGCAATACTTTATTGCATTTTTCAACCACTAATTCTTTACTTAATTTAAAATTTGCCTGTTGTAAAATTTCATCGGATGAAGCGCCTATTTTAATGGTATAGATTCCGGCTTCTGCAATCCAGGAAGAAAATTTGGTATCAAAAGAAGCCAACTCTTTTGCATTAATTACAAAACGGATATTTTGCTGCTGCCCTGGTTTTAATAAATTAGTTTTTGCAAATGCTTTTAATTCCTGCAAAGGCTTGCTCATTTTTTTGGAAGGGGCTGCTACATATAATTGTACAATTTCCTTTCCAGCTACCTTTCCAATATTGCTAACATTTACCGATGCTGTGATTTGGCCATTAAAATCGGGGCTGCTTAATGAAAGGTTACTGTATTTAAAATTTGTATAGCTTAATCCAAACCCAAAAGGATATGCCGTTTTTTTATGAAAAGTATTGAAGTACCGGTAGCCAACATAGATGCCCTCTTCATAATTCACTTCGGAAGGGAAGCCCGTTGAGAAGCCACCGAGACCTTTAACCACTTGATCGGAAGTATTACGACCGGGGAAGTTTTTTGCAGAAGCATCATCCTCATAATTTATTGGAAAGCTTACCGCCAATTTTCCAGAGGGATTTATTTTACCACTTAATAAATCGGCAATGGCATTGCAACCTTCCTGCCCTCCCTGCCATGACAGTAAAATGGCATCCACTTCATTGCTCCAACTGGCTGTTTCAATAACGCCGCCCACATTTAATAATACGATCACTTTTTTATGTGCTGCATGAAAAGCAGTAGATACATTTTTTATCAATGCCATTTCTGTTGCAGATAAATTAAAATCACTTTCTGCTTTTCGATCTCTTCCCTCGCCTGCATTTCGGCCAATGGTAATTAAGGCAATTTCATTTGATGCAACACTGGATTGTATGCTAGCCAATTCAAGATCAAGTTCTGGAATGGGTGGGCTTGGATTTAAAAATTCTTCAAAAAAGTTTTTCTTGGGTTGTTTCGATTTTACATCATTTAAATATTGTGTGTAAACATTTTTCAAACCTGCATCAAGTGTTTTATTTATTGAGGATAGGCCTTGCTCCAATGAAATACTGTAGGCTTCATTTACATCGCCACTACCAGTGCCCCCGGTAATATAATCGTAAGAAGTATTTCCAAAAACTGCCATCTTTTTAAGCTGGTTATTTATTGGCAAACTATTGCTTACATTTTTCAACAATACCATGCCTGCTGCAGCTGCGTTTCGGGCAACCAATGCATTGGCTTTTAAATCGGGTTGATTGCTGAATGCATATTTATTAAATGATGGGGATGCCAATAAAACAGTTAAAACCCTGGTTGCATTTTCATCAATAATTTTTTCATTCAGACTGCCGTTGGCAACTGCATCTGCAATGGCTTTAATTTGCATTGGAGTGCCAGGCATCAACAAATCATTGCCTGCTTTCATTTGCGCTACTGCATCTAAACCGCCAAACCAATCCGTCATTACAAAACCTTTAAAGCCCCATTCTTTTCTAAGAATGGTAGTAAGCAATTCATATTCCTCAGAAGTATAAGTGCCGTTTAATTTATTGTACGAACTCATCACAGTCCAGGGCTGCGATTTTTTTACAGCAATTTCAAAACCCCTTAAATAAATTTCCCGAAGGGCTCTTTCACCAATGTTTACATTTACCAGATTCCGATTGGTTTCCTGGTTATTAACTGCAAAGTGTTTTATAGAAGTACCCACACCATTCGATTCGATTCCATTAACCATTGCAGCCGTGATATTACCTGCAACCACCGGATCTTCGCTGTAATATTCAAAGTTTCTTCCGCCCAAAGGATTGCGTTGTATGTTCAATCCCGGTGCTAATAATATATCAACTCCATATTCTTTAACTTCTTTACCCATGGCTTTTCCTACCTCTTGAACCAATGTCGTATCCCAGGAAGATGCCAATAAAGTAGCCACCGGAAATGCGGTACAATAAAAAGTTTTTCCGGGTTCATTATCTCTGGCAGGACTAATCCTTAAACCTGCAGGGCCATCGGCTAAAACAGCCGAAACTATACCCAGCCTGCTTACAGCATGTGTTGTACCAGCAGCACCATCTACCTTATCTTTTGTTTGGCCAATTACCGGACCGACTCCAAAATTCATCCCGGGAATTTTCATACCCTTACCTACCAACAGATGTATCTTTTCATCTAAGGTCATTTTTGCTACCAGTTGTTTTGCAGCAAGCATATTTTTTTGTTGAGCTGATACCAGGTTTACGGTACAGATCAACAATAAGAAGGAACTGAGTTTTTTCATAACAGCGATATTAATTAATTACCAATGCGTCAAAACGACACAATGAAAATACATTTTTTTTCTCTTTCAACAAATAAATTTTTATTCTGTACAGACTAGGTTAATTTTATAGGTATGAGTTTTGAAAAAGAAATTAAGGAGCATTTTTTAAATGGACACAAAAAATATCTCCGGAATATTTCGGTTGACTGTATCATTTTTGGATTTCATGACAATGAATTAAAAGTGTTGTTGCTCCATGCAAAGTATGCCAACCAATGGGCCTTGCCGGGAGGTTTTATTTTACAGCAAGAGCATATGGACGATGCTGCTAAAAGAATATTGCTGCAAAGAACAGGGCTGGATAATATTTTTATGAAACAGTTTCATGCTTTCAGTCAACCCGACCGTTCAACCAAAGCAATCAACCAACAGTTTTTAAAAAACATCCAGATAGAGATAAAAGAAAGTTGGATGTTTGAACGATTTATTAGCGTAGGATATGCGGCTCTTGTGGATTTTACAAAAGTGAATCCAACGCCGGATGTTTTTTCTACAACCTGCGAATGGTTTAACATCCACTCCTTACCCGATATGTTGCTGGATCATAAAAACATTTTAACAACTGCCTTGCAAAACCTTCAATCAAATTTAAACGATCATCCCGTAGGATATAATTTATTGCCGGCAAAATTCACCATGACGGATTTAAGAATTTTATACGAAACCATTTTAGGCCGTACATTAGACCGACGAAATTTTCAACGAAAAATAACAGCAATCAATATTTTAAAAAAACTGGATGAAACAAAAAAAGGTGTTGCTCACAAGGCTCCCAGTTTTTATAAGTTTGATTTAAAGCAATACAATAAGGCTTTAAAAACCGGGGTGGGTTTTGATTTATAATTAGTAGTACAAATGAACCGCAAAAATTTTATATCGGCCTTACTTCCACTGGCAACAACTGCATCTGCCATGGCTTTGGCCAAACAAAATATTTTTAAGGAACCCTCTTTAAAAACCGCTCCTGCCTACCTTAAAAAGGGCGATACCATCGGCATCTGCAGCCCTGCAGGATTTATTACACTTGAAGATATTCAACCTGCAATCGCTAAAATAAAAGAATGGGAATTTGATGTAAAAATTGGTGCCAGCATTGGCAAAAGAGATTTTACATTTGGTGGTACCGATGAAGAAAGAAAAAAAGATTTACAACAAATGCTGGATGATAAAAAAGTAAAAGCCATTTTATGTGCAAGGGGTGGTTATGGAATTGTACGTATTATTGACGATTTGAATTTTACAAAATTTTTGTTACATCCAAAATGGATCATTGGTTTTAGCGATGTAACTGTTTTGCACAATCACATCAACCGAAATTTTGGTATTGCCAGCATTCATTCAAAAATGTGCAATAGTTTTCCGGTTGATTGGAATGCTGCAGAACCTGCACAACAAAACAGCATTGAAAGTATTCGGAAATGTTTGACAGGCGAAAAAATGAATTACGATTTTGAATGGACCCTGAATAATAAAACGGGCAATTGTACCGGGCAATTAGTTGGAGGCAATTTAAGAACCATTGAAAATTTATCTGGCAGCAAAAGCGATTTACTTACAAAAAATAAAATATTGTTTGTAGAAGATACCGGCGAATATTTGTACAGCATCGACCGCATGTTCTGGAACTTAAAAAGAACCGGAAAACTGGCAGCACTTAAGGGATTAATAATTGGTGGATTTAAAACAAAAAAAGATGATGCCGGAGAGGAATTTGGAAAATCAGTAGAAACAATTGTGTTGGAAAAAGTAAAGGAATATCATTACCCAGTTTGTTTTGATTTTCCGGTGGGACACCAAAAAAATAATGTTGCTTTAAAGTGTGGCATCCTGCATCATTTAAAAATTACGGAGGCTGCCTGCATTTTAAAAGAACTATAATACTTTAACTAAATCATTCGGTTTAAATGTTTGATTTTCGCCTAAACAAAGCAGCCTTATTATGATAAAATTTCCTCCCAATTTAAAAAAAGGCAACTGCATCGGCATTACTTGTCCTGCAGGATTTATGCCAAAACAAAAAGCGCAAAACTGCATTAAAACCCTGCAGCAATGGGGCTTTGGGGTGATGGTGGGAAAAACATTGGGTAGCAAATCGACTAATTATTTTTCGGGCAGCGATGAAGAAAGACTGAATGAATTACAAGCCATGATGGATAATGAAGCGATACATGCCATCCTGTTTGGCAGGGGTGGTTATGGAGTTGGCAGAATCATTGATAAAATTAATTTTACTCAATTTAAAAAGCGGCCCAAGTGGTTAATAGGCTACAGCGATATTACCATTTTACATGCACATATTCACAGCAATTTCAACATTGCAACCTTGCATGCTCCTATGGCTGCAGCATTTAATAATGGAGGAAATAAAAATCAGTTTATCGATTCGCTACACAAAGCAATTACCGGAAAAAAAACAAGTTTTACCTGTGCCGTTCATCCACTCAATAAAAATGGAAATGCTACTGCCCCATTGGTTGGTGGCAATCTTACCTTGCTTACTCATCTCATCGGTACAGCATCCGATATTGATACTACCAACAAAATTTTATTTATTGAAGATATCGGCGAACTGGTTTATGGCATCGACCGGATGTTTTATCAATTACTGCGGAGTGCAAAACTGCAAAACCTTGCCGGGCTTATCATTGGCAGCTTTACAGATACAAGGAATACAGAACGTCCATTTGGAAAATCGGTTTATGAATTGATCAATGAAATTATAACCTCAGCAAATTATCCGGTATGTTTTGATTTTCCGGTTGGCCATCGCAATGAAAATTATGCTTTGAAAATTGGCGGTACTTATACCTTAAAAGTGGGCAAACAAAAAGTTCAATTATCAGCGCTCTAACAATGAATCCAACACCCGTTGGTACAATGGAAAAGTAAACAGATTGTGATGGGTTCCTGAATCAATTGTAATAAACTGATCGGATGGTTTCAACAATGATTTTAATTTTTCAGTACTGCTATAGTGAATCACCCAATCGTTGGTACCATGAAAAATGGTAATGGGCTTTTTAATTTCTGGCAAGTATTCATTAATAGGAATTTTATAGATGCTCATCCGTGTAGTGGGGTAAATAAATGCATAAGAATTAAACACTGCAGGAATACTGTAATATGGTGTTTCCAATATCAACCGTCTGCAATCTTTAACTGCTGCCAGATAAGCTGCAATGCCCGTACCCAGTGACTTTCCGTAAATAACAATACTGTCCGACTGGTATTTTGTTTGCGCCAATTTATACAACTGTTCGGCCTGCTGGTACAATATTTTTTCACTTCGTTTTCCAATACTTTTTCCATAACCAGGATAGTCTTCCATCCAAACTTCGTATCCGTGTTTTGTAAAATTGCGAACATATTTTGCATAGCGGCCAATGTTTTCCCGGTTGCCATGAAAATACAATACCACTCCTTTTCTTACTGTATCTGTTGGAAAAAATTTTACAAAATTGATGGTATCGGTTTCA
This sequence comes from Chitinophagaceae bacterium, assembly GCA_031429975.1. GTDB lineage: Bacteria > Bacteroidota > Bacteroidia > Chitinophagales > Chitinophagaceae > Ferruginibacter. The sequence continues at coordinate 3,608 of JANPAP010000261.1, read as the reverse complement.
TTAAATGCCAGATCCACTTCCTCAAATGGTATATCAAATTTATAAGGGATATTTCTTTCAATTACTACTGGATGAAATAAAAAATAATCCTGCAGATAATATAAGGCAATACCAATACCGCAATACACAATGATAAAAACTTTTAACCAGCGAAATAATTTTTTACGATTCATATTAGGCTGCAAGATAAGGTTGATTTGGAGATTTGGAGATTTGGAGATTTGGAGATTTGAAGATTGGGAGATTGGGAGATTGGAAGATTGGGAGATTTGGAGATTTGGAGATTTGGAGATTGGGAGATTGGGTGATTTGGTGATTTGAAGATTTGGTGATTTGGTGATTTGGTGATTGGGAGATTTGAAGATTTGGTGATTTGGTGATTTGGAGATTTGAAGATTTGGAGATTTGGAGATTGGGAGATTTGGAGATTTGAAGATTTGGAGATTTGAAGATTTGGAGATTTGGAGATTTGAAGATTTGGTGATTTGGTGATTAGGAGATTTGAAGATTGGGATATTTTATGCTGGATACTTGATTCCGGATGCTAAGCATGACTTATAACTTATAACTCATAACTCATAACTCTTAATTCTTAACTCGTAATTCTTAATTCGTAATTCTTAACTCGTAATTCTTAATTCATAACTCCCAACTCAATACTGCAAAATATCTCTGATAAAATTATGATACTCGGGAAAGCTTGGTAAATTATTATGCCCTCCGCCATGAATTCTTATCAACGTAGTTTTTCCCGGACTTAATGACTGTAATTTTTCACTATGAGATATTGGAATCAACCAGTCTTTTGTACCATGAATGATATAAGTATGGCAATTTACCTTAGGCAACCATTTATCGGTACGGATATGAAACCGTAAAACAAACCTTAAGGGCAAAAAAGGTAAAAACCTTTTTACGATTTTTTCAAAACTAAAATAAGGTGCATCTAAAATTAAATAACGAGGCTTGTTATCGCTGGCAATTTTTGTTGCAAAGCCGCTGCCAAGGCTGCGTCCATAAACCAGTATATGATTTTCGTGATAGGTTGTGGTAAGCGTATCGTATACAAATTGCATATCGTTCAGCATGGCTTTTTCGCTACGCTTACCGGTGCTTTTTCCAAAGCCACGGTAATCTACCAGCACAACATCGTACCCATACCTCGAAAAATCTTTTGCATATTTTGCCCATCCTTTTATACTCCGACTGTTACCATGAAAATATAAAACAAGGCCCAGCGGTTTCTTTACAAAAAAATGCAGTCCGTTAATACTAACGCCTTCTTCAACATCAAAAAATAATTCCTTAAAAGGTATGTCGTATCTGTAAACAAAACCCGGCAATAATTTTTCAGGCTTAAAAATAAAACGCTCCTGAAAAAAATATACCAATACAGAAAGTGCTGCTATGCCGAGAACGATATAAAGTATGACTTGCAGCAATAAATTAGTTTGGAAATTTTAGAAAACAGATTGCGGTTATTTGCATGCTGTTAAATTAGGCTTTTGATTTAATACAACAAATTGTAACTCTAAACCGGAAACTGCTTTTGCCAGGCATCCATTCCGCCGGATAAATTGAAAAGATTTGTAAATGAAAATTTTTGTTGCAGGCGCTGTATAGCAAGCTGGCTGCGGATTCCTTTACGACAATAAAAAACAACCGGCATACCGGTTGCAATTTTATCTACATTTTGTAAAATATTTCCAAGTGGAATCAACTCTCCTCCAATATTAAATTCTTTGTGTTCGTTTGCCTCTCTCACATCAATCAACTGCAGTTTTTCGCCACTACTCATTTTTTCTTTAAGCTCTTTAACACTTATTGAAAGCATAGAATTATTTTGTTTGTTTATTCTTCATCCTCCTCATCGGTATAAATTCGTTGCAATTTTAAATTGCTTACCGGAGCAATAATTAAAGGAAATTTTTCAACCTGTACAGTGCTTTGTTCCAGTCCAAACCCTTTTTCTTCATTCAACGAAATTTCTTTCAACCAAAAATAAAATTTCATTACCACTCTTTCAAAAAACGGCAATTCATTATCCTGGCTTAAGAATTTTTCCATTACAATAAACTTAAAATCACCCACCACATTATTTCTTTGCTGGCTTTCGTAACGGCTGGTAACATTCACTTCGCAATTGGCCACCAAATCTTCTACTACTTTTTTAAACATCAAATTAATTTTTGGTGCTACCCTAAACCCAAGCCTGAACTCAACCCTGATAATATCGTTTGGTATAATATGCTCTACAGAATATTCGCAGGTATATGGGTCATCAATTGTATCCACATGTACAAACCAAAAAATATCGGCACGTTTTGGTTTTCCATTTAAGATGGAATACATGATTTTATGTTCTATCTCTTTTGGATTATTGGCACTGGTTAAATACACTAAATGGGTTGCATATTTGGGCACTGAATTGTCGTTACTTAATTCTTCCAATTTGGGAACATATTCTTCCAACCGTACAAACTCCACATACCGGTTTTTAATTTTACGGCTTTTGTACCATACATACATTATTGAGAACATGCAAAATCCAATCATTAACGTAATAAAACCACCATGAATAAATTTATCCATCAATGCAACTAAAAATGCCGCTTCAATAATAAAATATGCCGCTAAAAAAAGATAAATCAATGCAGGTGCAACTCGGTGCATTACCATATAATTGGCAAATAAGATGGTGGTCATCGTCATGGCAGTAATTATGGCTAAGCCGTAAGCAGCCTCCATTTTAGCCGATTCTCTAAAATATAAAACAACGCCAACGCAACCCACAAACAAAAGCATATTAATAGCCGGAATAAATATTTGCCCCTTTGCCTCGGAGGGATAATTGACTTTTAATTTGGGCCATAAATTTAAACGGATGGCTTCGTTTATTAAAGTAAACGATCCGGTAACCATGGCCTGGCTGGCAATGATGGCAGCACTGGTTGCAATTATAACCCCCGGTACAATAAACCAATTAGGCATCAAATCGTAAAATGCATTGATCCCTTCGGCTTTGATGGTGGCATCGCTCAATAATTTTAAATTATGATGCTTCAACAAACTAGCACCCTGTCCAAAATAGTTTATCAGTAAACAGATTTTTACAAATATCCAGGAGATTCGGATATTACCTCTGCCGCAATGGCCCAGATCGCTGTACAGCGCTTCGGCACCGGTTGTACAAAGGAACACTGCACCCAATAACCAAAAGCCTTCGTCGTAATTAAATAAAAAGTGCAACCCGTAGTAAGGATTTAATGCTTTTAATATTGAAAGGTCATCTCCAATATGGATAAGTCCCAATACTGCCAACATGCCAAACCAAACCGACATAAATGGACCAAACAATTTTCCAATATTAGAAGTACCGAACTGCTGCATGAAGAAGAATGCGGCAAGAATGCCCAGTACAATGTATACAATCGTATCCTGATGCAGGTCTCTGAACTGGGGTAGTTCCTTCAATCCCTCAATGGCCGATGAGATGGAAATAGGCGGTGTTATGATGCCATCGGAAAGTAACGCAGCACCACCAATCATGGCGGGGATTACGAGCCACTTTTTTCTTCGTCTTACCAGCGCAAACAATGCAAAAATGC
>JANPAP010000260.1:0-3545 GCA_031429975.1 Chitinophagaceae bacterium | reverse complement strand
CAAAAGTTTTGTCTCCGTTTTTATCAACCATATATTTTATTACTCCCGCCATAAAGCTGTTTAGCCAAGGCAACAAAATTTCTTTAAATCGAAAAGCTGCCCAATCATTGCCGCTAACTGCGATATTTGCATAACCCGGTTTTCAGAATCTTCAAATTGGAACAAGCACTTAACATCAAGATTTTACAACAAACTATAGTAACAAATAATTTATTTTATAGGTTTTCATTTTGATACATCCTAAACTGTAAATTTACAATTGAAATGAAAGGGCAGCTTACTAAAATATTCATCAGCCTTGTATTGGCAGCAGTTTGTTTTTGCAAGCCCATACGGTTGCAAGCACAAGCCAATAGGAATGATACCATCCTTACTGCTGCAGTTATTTATTTAGGCGATACCATCGAATCAAAAATACTCCCCTATATTTTCCATAACACAAAAATGAGCCTGGCACAACGTACTGCCAGAGCGGAATGGACCCGGTTACGCAATGCCATTTACATCACATTCCCCTACGCCAAAAGAGCCGGCTTGGTATTGAATGATGTTAATGCCCACCTTACTGTAATTCCGGCATCTGCCGACAGAAAAAAATACATCCAATCCAGAGAAAAAGAATTAAAAAAAGAATTTGCCGACCCATTAATGAACCTCTCCATTTACCAGGGAAAAGTGTTGATGAAACTCATTAACCGGGAAACCGGCAACAACTGTTACGAAATTATTAAAGAATATAAAGGCGGATTTATTGCAAGATTTTATCAAACGGTAGCATTCTTTTTTGGAGGCAACCTAAAACAACCCTACGACAAAAATGGCGAAGAAGCCGAGATGGAAAAAATTGTTCAGGAAGTGGAAAGGATGTACGGTTATAGAGGGTAGGTTTTATTAAGTCAAAAGTAAAAAGTCAAAACCCAAAAATTGCGTATGATAACTTATAGATTTAAACGAAGTAAAAACTCAAAACCCAAAAGGATTAAATTTCAACCGTATTTGTATTTCGTTTAGCTTGCAATTTTTTTAATTTTTAATTTCCCCCCTGTCATTCCGAGGTACGAGGAATCTGCTAAATGGTATATTTGAAGCCCAATATTATCTCCAAAGCATTTCAACCTTAAAAAGAAAACTTGAATTTTAACTTACAACTTAAAACTTACAACTCATAAAAATGAAACTAGATATCCTTGCTTTTGGTGTTCACCCCGATGATGTAGAACTTTCCTGTGGCGGCGTGTTATTGACAGAAAAAGCAAACGGAAAAAAAACCGGCGTAATAGATTTAACTGCCGGCGAATTGGGCACCCGTGGCAGCGCCGAAATCAGAAAACAAGAAGCCGAAGCCGCAGCAAAAATACTTGAACTCGATGTGAGAGAAAACCTTGAAATGGCCGATGGCTTTTTTAAAAATGATGAAGCCCATCAACGAAAAATTATAGAAGCTATCAGAAAATACCAACCCGAAATTGTGTTGTGCAATGCTCCCGAAGACCGGCATCCCGATCATGGCCGCAGTTCCTCGCTGGTAGAAGATGCGGCATTTTTATCCGGCTTACGAAAAATAGAAACCTTTGAAAACGGCCAGCAGCAAGCCATCTGGCGGCCTAAATATGTTTTTATGTATATCCAGGATCGCTACCTGCAACCCAATTTTGTAATAGATATCAGCACGGTGATGGATAAAAAGTTAGAAGCCGTAAAAGCCTACGGCACCCAGTTTCACAATCCTGATTTGGATGAGCCGCAAACCTATATCTCCTCCCCCGATTTTTTAGAGAGCATTATTTACCGCAGTAAAATGATGGGCAAAATGATTGGCGTACAATATGCCGAAGGATTTATCAGTAAAAAAATGATTGGATTTGAAAGTTTTAATGCACTGATAGCCAACCCCACTTAGTATAAGATTTTCCAAAAGCTTTCTTTTAACAGTTTAAAGTGTAATTTGCGCCCTAATAAAATCCATAATAAAAAATGGCTACTCCTAAATTTTTACAAAGCACCAACAATTTTCATCAGGAATTAAAAAGCAGGGTAAACAAGTATTTCGAAGAAAAGCAACAATCATCAACCGGCAATTTCGGTTTGTATTTTAAAGCCATTCTTTTTTTTACTGCCTACATTGCATTGTATGTTCACCTGGTATATTTTACGCCCTCTAATTTATGGGCGGTACTTGAATGTATTTTAATTGGAGGCTTTACTGCTGCCATTGGTTTTAATGTTATGCACGACGGTGGCCATGGCAGTTTCAGCAAAAGCCGGTCGGTAAATAAACTGGCTGCAATTTCTGTAAATCTGTTAGGGGCTAGTCATATTATGTGGGCCATCAAACACAATATCATTCACCACACGTATACCAATATTGATGGTGTTGATGATGACATTGAAATTAAGCCATACCTCAGAATGTGTACTACACAGAAGCGCTATAAAATTCACCGGTTTCAACATTATTACGTTTGGTTTTTGTATACCCTGTTGCATTTGATCTGGGTTTTCTTAACCGATTATCAAAAATATTTTAAGAACAAAGTGGGCACCGTGCCCTTTAAAAAATTAAGTGTAAAAGAGCATGTTGGTTTTTGGGGTGCAAAAATTGGTTACGCCATTTTGTTTATGGTAATACCAATTATTATGGTTGGATTTGTAAAGTGGATGGTAGGGTTTTTAATAGCCAGTATGGTTACTGGTTTTGTAATCAGTATTGTTTTTCAACTGGCACATACTGTTGAGGAAACCACTTTCCCAATGCCTACAGAAGACACCAATAAAATTGAAAATGACTGGGCCATTCACCAGGTACAAACCACTGCAAACTTTGCAACAAAAAATAAATTATTATCCTGGTTGGTAGGCGGATTAAATTTTCAGATTGAGCATCATCTGTTTCCAAAAGTATCGCACATTCACTACCCTGCTATCAGCAAAATTATCAAACAAACCTGTGCCGAATTTAACATCAATTATGTTGAATTTCCCAGGATGCGTACCGCCATTGCATCGCATGCATCTTTCCTGAGAAAGATGGGAAGGATTGCTTAAATTGTTTTTCTAAAATAGTTGAAATGCCTTTGTATAACTGCAAAGGCATTTTTATTTTGGTTGATTTTATCAATTTATTTTTTACAATCAATAACTACTAATCAGATTTTGTAAATTTGCCCACAATTAAAAAAAATGACTGAAGAAAAGAGCCTGAATTTTATAGAAGAAATAATTGAAACCGATTTAAAAAACGGTAAATACAGCAGCATCCTCACCCGTTTTCCTCCGGAGCCCAATGGCTATTTACACATTGGTCATGCCAAAAGCATTTGCCTCAATTTTGGATTGGGATTAAAATATGGCGGGCAAACAAATCTAAGGTTTGATGATACCAACCCTACCAAAGAAGAAACAGAATATGTTGACAGTATTAAAGAAGATGTACAATGGCTGGGCTTTAACTGGGAAAAAGAATTGTATGCTTCGGATTATTTTGACCAGCTATACCTGTTTGCTGTTGATTTAATAAAAAAAGAACTGGCTTATGTAGATGATTT
>JANPAP010000259.1:0-2154 GCA_031429975.1 Chitinophagaceae bacterium | reverse complement strand
TTGCGAACGGTAAAGCAGGGTACTAAATGCTCGCCGGTTTATGAAATGACTATAAAAGCTGGCGAAACAAAAACTATTTATTGCCGCCTTACCGATAAGGCCGATGACAAACCATTTTCAAAATCTTTTGAAAATGTATTTGCCGTTCGAAAACAAGAGGCGGATGATTTTTACAATGCCATTTTACCAAATCACAGCAACCCCGATTTAAAAAATATCCAACGTAAAGCCTTGGCTGGATTACTTTGGAGTAAGCAGTATTATCATTTTGATATTGAACGCTGGTTAAATACCAGCGATGGTATCAGCCCGGTTAATGATGGTAAAAAATTTGGTCGCAATCACGATTGGACGCATCTTAAAAACCAGGATATTATTGCCATGCCCGACAAATGGGAGTATCCCTGGTATGCCGCATGGGATCTTGCTTTTCATTGCATTTCATTGGCCATGGTAGATGTGGTTTTTGCAAAACATCAATTGCAATTAATCATGAGAGAATGGTACATGAAACCCGATGGACAATTGCCGGCATACGAATGGAATTTTAGTGAAGTAAATCCGCCAGTACAGGCATGGGCTGCAATGGAAATTTACCGGATAGAAAAAGAAACTTATGGCGAAGGTGATGTAGTTTTTTTAAAAAGGGTTTTTCAAAAACTGCTCATCAATTTTACCTGGTGGATTAACCGGAAAGACCCCACTGGTAGTAATGTATTTGAAGGTGGTTTTTTGGGGTTGGATAATATTGGCGTGTTTAACAGAAGCAACCATTTTGCAAATGAAATGGAACTGGAGCAGGCTGATGGTACCAGTTGGATGGGGATGTATGCACTCAATATGATGGATATGGCATTGGAAATTGCCAAGCATGATATTGCTTTTGAAGATACTGCCACCAAATTTTTTGAGCATTTTGTGTTGATTGCCGAAGCCTTAAATGCACACTCCATGTGGAATGATGAGGACAAGTTTTTTTATGATATTCTTTGTGTAAAAGATGCAGACCCACTGCCTTTAAAAATTCAAAGTATTGTGGGCCTTACGAGTTTATTTGCAATAAGTACCATCGATAAGGAGGCCATTGATTTGTTGCCCGATTTTAAAAAACGGATTAGTTGGTTTGAAAATTATCGAAAAAAAAATAACAAATACTGGCCCAATGAAGAGCGGGGCGATGGGGAAGAAATATTATTATCGTTGGTAAAAAAAGACCGCCTGATTTTTTTATTAAACCGAATGTTGCATGAAGATGAATTCTTGTCTGACGGCGGCATCAGGGCTTTGTCAAAATATCACAAAGACCATCCTTATACAGTAGATATTAATGGCGAAGTGCATACCATTAATTACGATCCCGGCGATTCTACCAGTAATTTATTTGGGGGTAACAGTAATTGGCGGGGCCCGGTTTGGATGCCCATCAATTATTTGATCATCCGTGCCATTAGAAAATATGGCGAGTTTTATGGCGATCATTTAAAAGTTGAATGCCCGGTAGGATCGGGAACCATGATGAATTTGGTGGATGTTTCAAAAGTGCTTACAGAAAGAGTTGTGAGCCTTTTTGCAAAAGATGAAAAAGGTAACCGTAAACTGAATGGCGCTTACAATTGGTTTTATAATAAACCTGGTAATGAAGACTTGGTATTATTTTTTGAATATTTTCATGGGGATACAGGAGCCGGTTTAGGTGCCAGTCATCAAACTGGATGGACATCGTTGGTGGCAGATTTAATTGGAGGTAAAGAAGTACCTAAAGCAGCATTGAGAGAAGGCAGTGGCCATGAAATATTTTTAGAAGAAGATGAGGAATAATTTTGAAAAGCTTATCTGAAATATTTTCCAATAACCGGCAACTGTGGCAATTCTTTTTTCTCAACATTGCCAACAAACCAACAGTAAACAACCGTTAATAATACAGCCATACTCAAACTAAAAATTTGATTTTGCCAAAGCATTTCAAATCCTCGATGAATAAAAAACAACAGCACTACTATAACCATATAGGCCAACAGTTTTTTCCATGCGTAGGGAATTCGATATTCTTTTTGGCCCCAGATAAATGAAAGAGCCATCATGCTGCCATAACAAAAAAAGGTTGCCCAGGCACAAGCCATATAACTGTAACGGGCAATAAAAAAATAATTGATT
>JANPAP010000258.1:0-3245 GCA_031429975.1 Chitinophagaceae bacterium | reverse complement strand
CCTGTTTGGTAAAACCCTTTTTCAGTGCCATAAACATTGCCCCTGGTTGACTTAATATAATGCTCGTTTGTAAGGGGTGTACCCAATTGAATCTGAACAATATTATTGCCGATACCCGGCACCACTTTTTCAAGTGTGTTCACTAATTTTTGGCAAAGGCGGTCCTTAAAATTTTTATATGATTCTGAATCCTTATCGCCATTGTTTAGTTTTGCTTTAAAAGAATCATAGTCAATAAATGTAACCACTTCAATTGTATGATGCCGGCCATTATAACTGGAAGGATCTTTAAGTGAAGAACAGCTAATAAACAAGCCTGAAAATTCACTTGTTGCCAATATATCCATTTCAGCAAGATCTTCATGCAAGTCATCCATATCACGGTCGGGCATCATCCAGATATTTCCTGAATCCAGGCCGGCTTTGCGTACATCCATATCCACTGTTAAAAAGAACATCAGTGATGTTACTGAATAACGTGTTTTAGCCAATTTTGCCTTTAATTTATGGCTCAGGTTTTCTGTACCAACCATATTAAAAGTTGCAGTAGGGTCTGTGTTGGAGATGATTCTTTTTGCACTTAGTATTTCTCCATTTTCCAACTCTACACCTACGGCATTTATTTTTTTATTGCCTTCCTTTTGTTCTACGAGAATGCGTTTAACCCCCTGCCCAGTTCTTACTACACCCCCATATTTTTTAATTCCTTTGGTCATTGCTTTTACGATAGCTGCACCGCCACCCATGGGATAAAATCCGCCTTGGAAATAATGTGCCATCAATGCACAATGCAAAGGAAAACTTGCTTTGGAAGGTGGCAGGCCATGATCGCCGCATTGAATGTTGAGCACCTTTTGCAACAACGGATCTTTGATATGCCAGCCAACTACCCGCTTTAAACTAAACAAGGCATATTTGCCCAAATGGCGGGTGCGGTAAGGAATGGTAATATTATCCCAGAAGCCACTCATTTTAGGAATGAGGTATAACTGTTCACTTACATTTTGGATGAGCTGTAAATATTTTTTTAAACCTTTTTTTTCTTTCGGAAATCTTTCCGCCAGCGATTTGTATAACTCGTCAACATTTGCAGGCATGTCAAAACGTTCATCACCTATCCGGCAATGCTCGTATGCCTTCGTATTCATTCTAAAAAAAACAAGATCATTAGCAATGCCCAGGCCTTCGTATAAATTACTTGTTGATTCACCTTTGTCCATTAACCCGATATAATGTACACCAGGGCTGAATCGATGCCCATCAATATAAAAACTATGGCACCATCCGCCTGGCACATAATGCTGCTCTATTACCGCCACCTTTTGTCCTGCCCGTGCAAGACAAAGTGCAGCCGAAAGCCCACCTGCTCCTGAACCAATTATAATGGTATCGTATTCGCTCATAAGTTTAGCCGAAGATACTGCATTTAAAATACTGCAAACTCTATTAAACTTGTCGCAAAAACTGTTTAAACTGTTTAATAAATACTTTGGTTAAAACCCGGATACAATTTATTAAGTAATCAAATATCTTTCAGTAATTTACGACTTAATTTATCAACTGAATGCCTGCCCTAAAACTTTTTATTTATGAAGACCAAATGGAGTACTTTATTTTATGTAGCAATTGTCGCCGGATTAGGCACAGTTATTTACTTCATCATTCAACAAGGCAATTTGTTGCAACAGGCTGTACCAACAACGCATCAAATTCAACAAAACAGCGATACAAACACTGTCAATAGTAGCCTTACTGTATTTTCCAATTCCTTTACCCACAATCTTACTGATCCACTGGCCATGTTGCTGTTACAGATCGTTGTTATTATAGGGTTTACACGCCTGTTTGGATTTCTGTTTAAAAAAATAGGCCAGCCATTTGTTATCGGGGAAATTGTTGCAGGCATTGTGCTGGGGCCATCCATTGCAGGTTTATTTTTTCCTGATTTAAATCTTTTGTTATTTCCTGTAGCTTCACTGGGATCACTTAATTTCCTTGGCCAAATAGGGTTGATACTTTTTATGTTTATTATTGGGATGGAACTGGATTTAAAAGCCATAGTTAAACAAACTCATAATGCAGTAATTATCAGCCATGCCAGCATTATAATACCTTATACACTGGGCATGGGCCTGGCGTATTATATATATCATGACTATGCACCCTCAGGTATTTCATTTTTATCATTTTCCCTTTTCATGGGCATTACCATGAGCATTACCGCATTTCCCGTACTTGCCAGGATATTGCAGGAGAAAGGCCTTACCAGAACAAAACTTGGAGTGATGGTTTTAACCTGTGCTGCCGCTGATGACCTTACTGCATGGTGTATATTAGGTGCCGTAATTGCATTGGTAAAATCCGGTTCATCTCTAAGTGCCCTTTACACCATCGGTCTGGCCGTTACATATGTATTATTGATGCTGAAAATAGTAAAGCCTGCCCTTCAAAAATTGGAGAATATTTATGCAAAAGATGAAAAACACAGAACATCTATAATAGCTCTGCTGTTCATCATGCTGATTGTTTCATCTTACACTACTTCCATCATTGGTATCCATTCGATATTTGGTGCATTTATAGCAGGCCTGGTAATACCATCAGGTTTAAGTTTCAGGAAAATAGTTATTGATAAAATTGAAGATGTAAGTATAGTGTTGTTGCTTCCTTTATTCTTTGTTATAAATGGTTTAAAAACCCAGATTGGGTTAATAAATGAAGCCCATTTGTGGGTTACATTCGGGTGGGTTTTACTTGTAGGGGTTGCCGGAAAATTTGGCGGCAGCACCATCGCTGCAAAAATGGTAGGACAAAGCTGGAAGGACAGTTTATCAATAGGTGTATTGATGAATACCCGTGGCCTTATGCAATTGATTGTTTTAAATATTGGTTTTGACCTTGGTATTCTTTCGCCACAAATATTTGCCATGATGGTATTGATGGCCCTTGTCACTACTTTTATGACCGGTCCTGCACTTAATCTTATTAATTGGCTGATGCCAGAAAAATCCTCAAAAAATGAAAATGTAATCGAACTGAATGCAGGTCCAGAAAATCATCCTGTCATTTAAATTATTAATCATCCAATAGAATAAAATAGCAACTATATAAACACATGTTGCAAATAGATGTACATGCCATTTTTTTTTGACTATGATAGTTGTCTTTACTTATTTTACAGTATTATTACTGTTTAAGTTATAATTGTACTATACAACCCTTTTTATAATTTTACTTGAAAAAAA
>JANPAP010000257.1:0-1520 GCA_031429975.1 Chitinophagaceae bacterium | reverse complement strand
TAGCGGCTGTTCTAAAAATTCCCATACCAATTACAAATCCAATTACAATCATGGTAAAGGAAAAGAGTTTCAGTTTTGTTTTGGATGCCATTGCAACAAGTTACAGCAATTTTATAAAGTGAAAAAAAATGTGATTTATATTTTTATTCAATTATGATTTCAGTTATAAATAAAGCCAATGTATTCTACAAATTTTAGGTGCGTATTAAATGTACAGTTGGAGATAATTGAATTAATTACAAACCCTTTTTTTACAATACCTGCAATAGGATGGGCTGAATTTTTATATGCTAAATTGTGTAAGTTTGCAAACGAATTCAGGATAAATTATACCAATTAAATAATCAATAAAAAATCACAATGAAAAAAACAATTCAATTAGCAATCGTATTAATGGCAATGATTCCATCCATTTGTTTTGCTCAGGCAAAAAAACCGGTATGGGCCGAAATGAAAGCATTTCACTACTTTATGTCAACTTCCTTTCATCCTGCCGAAGAAGGAAATTTTAAACCATTAAAAGCAAAAGCCGACAGTTTATTTATGGCTGCAGAAAACTGGCAGGCTGCTGCAATACCAACCAGTTTTAAAACTAAAGAAACCAAAGCTGCGTTATTGCAATTGGTAAAAGATTGTTCGGATATTAAAAAATCGGTTGAAGCAAATCTTTCTGATAAAGAATTGTTGGTAATGATTTCAAAGGCACATGATACGTTTCACACCCTTGCTGGTGAGTGCAGAAAAGCCGATGATTAATTGTAAAATGAATTTATAGAAAACGCCACTGATTTTTCAGTGGCATTTTTGTTTTTATACAGTTGCTGAATATTTATTTGTTTGTTGAAAATGAAACCTACAATTTTGCAACGAATTTGGTTCCCGGATAAAAACGGGATTAAAAGGGAAGCCGGTGTAATTCCGGCGCTATCCCCGTAGCTGTAAAGCCATTTAAAATTATTGAATCTTCATACCACTGTTCGTCAACTGGCGGATGGGAAGGTGTTCAGTAAGGGCCAAGCCAGAAGACCTGCCAATAAAACAATTTATTCATTCACGGCTTTCGGGTGAAAGGCATGGAGTGTAAGCGCTGTAAGGCATTTATATTTCTACTTTGATTGCAATATTGCAATCAAAAAATTTTCCACGAAAGCAGTCACAAAAAACATTTTCAATAAAATGAAAAAGAAAATTTTTATGGTGGCTGCTGTAATTTTCAGCAACCAGTTGCAAGCGCAACAAGACAATGTAAAGAACTTAGATGAGGTGTTGGTAACTGCTAACAAGCAGGTACAAAAGCAAAGTACTACCGGTAAAGTAGTATCCGTAATTTATCGTTCGCAGCTGGAAAATAACACCGGTCGTACGCTTACGCATTTGCTGAACGAGCAGGCTGGCCTGATGATTAATGGCGCACAAAGTGCTCCGGGAACCAACCAAACGGTTTATTTACGAGGTGCCGGTGCTGCCAATACTTTAATATTGATTGATGGCGTTCCGGCAAATGATGCTGCAGGTATTTC
>JANPAP010000256.1:0-6134 GCA_031429975.1 Chitinophagaceae bacterium | reverse complement strand
TGCCTCCAGCTCATCTGGCTTTAGGGCGCCCAGTATGCAACAGCGTTTTTATGCAAAAACCAATACGCTTTTTGTATCCACTTCAAGCGGCTTACAACCGGTAGAAAGTGGCACTTTTCCCAACGACAGCAGACCTGCACAAATTTTGGGAATACCAAAATTAAAACAGGAAACTTCTATGAATTACAGCGCAGGCATAACTGCAAAACCAGCTAAAGGATTAGAAATAACGTTGGATGGTTATATCATTAATATCGACGACCGCATTGTGCTCACTAATAATTTTACAGGAGGTAACAACCCTGCCCTTGCAGCAGAATTAAGTGCTGCCGGAGCATCGCAGGCAAACTTTTTTACTAATGCCATTGATACCCGTAGCAAAGGTTTAGAGGCGGTTGTGAATTACAGTTTTAATTTGGCACCCGAACATAAAATTAAATTAACGACAGCGGCAACCTTTATAAAAAATGAAGTAAAAAAAGGCGCTGATGGAAAACCGATTATTAAAGCATCGCCAACATTAGTTAGCAGTGGCCAGTTGGGCAATTATTTTAATCGTGAAGACCAGAGCCGCATTGAAGTGGCCAACCCTGCGTCCAAAGCCAGTTTTATGATCAACTATAAACATAAAAAATTCTCCAGCTTGTTGCGTTTTGCCTATTTTGGAAAGGTAACTTATTTGGATCCTTCACTAAATGTAAACGATCCATCAACTTGGCCAACAAATGCATTTACCGGGCAAAAAGAAACCCTCGACCAAACCTTCTCTTCAAAAATGGTTACCGATTTATCGCTTAGTTACGAGTTGGCCAAAGAGGCTACTGTAACCATCGGTGCAAATAATTTATTGGATGTATACCAGGATATTCACATGCATTCAAACAATATGTCGTCGGGCAGGTTTATTTACAGCCGCCGGGTACAGCAAATGGGATTTAACGGGCGCTATATTTTTGCAAGATTGAGTTTTAATTTGGGCAAATAAATCAACCCAATAATTTAAAAAAAGAGCAGTTGTTTAAACCCAACTGCTCTTTTTTTTATTTCAATTTTTTCTGTTAAAATTTCAATATCGTCCTTCAACTATTTTTAAAAAGCAAATAAAATTGTTACCTTACGATAATAGATTGGCCTCTATAAATTGTAACCCTGACAACCTCAATCCTCCTGCCCTTCACATTATTTAATCACCTTTAAACAAAAATTATCATGAAAGATTTAGCAGTAAAAAACGACCTGTCACTGGTTAAGAAAAACCTGGAAGCCTATTTTGAAACGCATGATGTAAAATATGTAAGCAACGATGCTATTTTTATCAATATGGGTACCGGAGATAAATACATTGGCAGGGAAGCAATAAAGCAGATGTTGGAAACCACTTTCCACGGTCCACTGGAAGCAAAAGTTAACATTACTAATACCATCATTACTGAACAAAAAGCAGTACTGGAAGGCATTTACAAGGGAAAACAAATGGCAGAATTTGCCGGAATTGCTCCCCACAACAACAGTTTTAATGTACCCTTATGCGTAGTGTACAAGCTTGAAAACGCATTAATAAAGGAAGCAAAAATCTATATGCTTGGTGAAGTATTGATGCGGCAATTGCAGCATAATTAAATGTAAAAAGGAGTTGATCAAATCAACTCCTTTTTTATTTTCGTTTATTAAATTAAAAAATTAACCCAGCTCCATCCAGGCACCCAACACTTCCGTTTGGGTTACTTCCACAGTTATATGTTCATTTAAATTTGTTGAGATGGACATGCCGATATAATCCAATGCTATGGGAAATGATTTATGGGTGCGTTCAACCAGTGCAGCAGTCTGTATTTTTTTAGGATAGGTTTGCAGCATGGGCTTTAAAGCATACAACATGGTACGGCCGCTGTTGGCAACATCATCTACCAAAATCAATACTTTATTATTGAAATCAATTGTGGGTTCAATGCTGATTTCAGCAGGTTGTTTTTTATTTATTTTTAAGGCCGCAACAATAATATTTCCTTTAAAAATACTGCTGAGGAAATCGGCAATTATATGGGCAATTACAATTCCGTTTTCTT
The DNA here is from genome assembly GCA_031429975.1 of Chitinophagaceae bacterium. Classification (GTDB taxonomy): domain Bacteria; phylum Bacteroidota; class Bacteroidia; order Chitinophagales; family Chitinophagaceae; genus Ferruginibacter. Next base: position 4,068 of record JANPAP010000256.1, on the reverse strand, counting down.
TTATCCCAATCAACACAATTTCGGGTTCATCATAATTACGCTCCACAATTTCCATGGCAATCCGGCGCAATTTTTTATGGGCAATTTCTTTTGATAAAATATATTTTTTTTCGCTGCTCAAGGTTTTGCTTATTTAAATTGAAAATTAGTTACAAATAAACAATCAAACAATTAAACAACAGGAAATAATTATCTTGCCAACATAAATTTGAATTATGCAATTGCTTCCACAAATTTTATTTATTACAATACTGGGTTTTGCCAGTTGGTTCTTTGCAAAAAACATCGGCCAGATACGTAAAAATATTTTCTTAGGCAGGGATGAAGACCTGACCGACAACAAACCCCTTCGCTGGAAAAACATGCTGTTGCTGGCTTTTGGGCAAAAAAAAATGTTTAAAAATCCATTGGTTGCTGTAATGCACTTTATTATTTATGCAGGCTTTATCATTATTAATATTGAAGTGATGGAGATTGTGCTGGATGGAATTTTAGGCACACACCGTTTGTTTTTTCCATATACCGGTACCTTTTATAATTTCCTGATCAACTTTTTTGAAATACTGGCTGTAGCTGTAATTGCAGTTTGTGTTATTTTTTTAGTGCGTAGAAATATTTTAAAACTAAAAAGATTTATCAGCAAAGATTTGCTGGGTTGGCCAAAGAGTGATGCCAACTATATTTTAATAACTGAAATTATTTTGATGTCGTTATTCTTAACCATGAATGCAACCGACCGGGCATTGCAATTACAAGGCAACGAACATTACCACAATACCGGAAGCTTTATCATCTCTGGCGGGTTGGCAAACATTTTTGAAAACTTAAATGGCGGAACCATCATTGCAATTGAAAGAGGCTGTTGGTGGTTGCACATCATTGGCATATTGGCTTTTTTAAATTATCTGCCCTACAGTAAACATTTACACATCCTGTTGGCTTTTCCCAATGCATGGTATGCAAGGCTGGATGTACAGGGTAAGATGAGCAATATGGAAAATGTACAGAATGAAGTAAAGTACATGATGCAGCCAGAACTGGCTCCCACCGGCGATGCAGCACCAATGAAGTTTGGGGCAAAAGATGCAACCGATTTAAGTTGGAAAAATTTACTGGATGCATATAGTTGCACCGAATGTGGCCGCTGCAGTGCTGCATGTCCCGCTACTCAAACCGGCAAACTATTGAGCCCAAGGAAAATTATGATGGATACCCGTGACCGGATAGATGCCATTGGAAAAAACATTGCAGCAAACGGAACTTTTGTAGATGATGGCAAAACGCTGGTTAACGATTTTATCAGTACCGAAGAATTAAGGGCCTGTACCACCTGTAATGCCTGTGTGGAAGAATGCCCGGTAAGCATCAGTCCGTTGGATATTATTTTACAACTCCGTCGTTCCTTAATTATGGAAGACAGTAATGCCCCACAGGAATGGAATACCATGTTCAGTAATATAGAAAACAATTTTGCCCCTTGGAAATTTTCGCCAGAAGACCGGGATAAATGGATAGAAGATTTGAAATAAACTTTAATTAAAATCCAATTACTTTCAACTTAAATTCAAATTCTTCATGCAATATTTTAAATACACTATTACTCTCTTGGTTTTTATTATTTGTTTTGAATTTGTAATGGCACAAGCTCCGGTTATTAGTTCGTTTACACCAGTTACAGGCGGTCAATGGACCAATATAACTATTACTGGCACTAACTTTACTGGTACTACCGAAGTAAGTTTTGGTGGGGTTCAGGCTGGATATTTTTACATCGTTTCTAACACACAAATTATTGCCTATGTTGGTAGTGGCGCAACTGGAATGGTTACTGTTACCAATGCATCAGGATCGGGCTCAAAAATTGGTTTTACATTTATCCCGCCACCAGTTATTACCGCCATTAACCCTGCCATTGCTGGTTTGGGAGATACCGTTACAATTAAAGGAAGCAATTTTATTAATATTACCAATGTAGATTTTGGCGACTCTGCGGCCCTGTCTTTTACTGTATTTGCCGATACATTAATTAAGGCTGTTGTGGGTAATGGCACATCCGGTCAGGTGGCAGTTTTTGGAGATTATGGAGCTGCTTATATTACCGGGTTTGTACACACCGGACCAACAATAAGTTCATTCAGTCCAACAAGCGGCTCATCAGGTACGGTTGTAAAAATTAAAGGAACCCAATTTACAGCAGCTACAAAAGTTTCGTTTGGCAATATTAATGCAGCATCATTTATTGTAACTGCAGATACGCTGATAACTGCTACTGTAGGCACTGGAGGCCCGGGAGATGTTTTGGTAAAAACGCCCAAAGGAACAGTTAGTGCTCCAGGTTTTATTGTTCCTACCATCAGTAACTTTTCTCCGCAATCTGGTACAAGGGGAACATTAGTTACTATCAAAGGCAGCAATTTTACGGGTACCACTTCAGTAAGATTTGGTGATACTGCTGCGGCATCCTTTACGGTGCTATCCGATACCGTTATTAATGCAACGGTTGGTAATGGCAATACGGGTGAAGTAAGGGTAACTAATGGAACATTGTTTGCAAGTGCTTATTATTTTTATTATAATATTCCCCATGCATTATTAAATTCTTTTAGTCCTACTGCTGGTACAAATGGTACTACAGTTACCATCAGAGGAACCAATTTAACGGGCACCTCAATTGTAAGATTTGGAGGCACCAATGCAAATTCATTCGTAGTTCAATCCGACACCGTAATTACAGCCGTAGTTGGCAATGGCAGCAGTGGTTATGTTTTTGTAAACAATAATAATATTCAGGATTCGCTGGGATATTTTTATTTCCAAATCAGCAAACCATTTATCAGCAGCTTCTCTCCTGTTGCAGGCCCGGCAGGTACTTCAGTCATTATCAGTGGCGGTGGATTTAGTTCAACAATTGCAAATAACATCGTTTTTTTTGGTGCTGCATTGGCAACGGTTACTGCCGCAAGTTTTAATACCATTACAGTTACTGTTCCGGCTGGGGCAACCTATCAACCCATTTCTGCAAGCAACAGTAGTTCTAATTTAATTGGATACAGCAACAAACCATTTACACTTACTTTTCCGGGAGCCATGGCTGGTTTTTCAGCACTTTCTTTCGATAACGGACAAAGGATTGTAACTACCGGCAGTAATCCGTACAAAGTAATTGCAGCTGATTTTAATGGAGATGGCAAAACTGATATTGCTGTTACATATGGTTATTTTGGAAGCAATAATAATACAGTTTCTGTTTACAAAAACATTGGAAATAATGGCAATATTAATTTCGCCAGTCCGGTAAATTATACAATTGGAACGCAAGGTTACGCAGGTTATGATATTGCCGCTGCAGACATGGATGGCGATGGAAAGCTGGATTTAATTGCATTAAGCAGTGGAGACAATATAGTTGGCATAATGAAAAACACTAGCAGCAATGGTAACATTTCATTTGCCCTAAAAGTTGATTTTATTACAGGATCTTCCAACGGGCCAGAAGGTACCAACCCAGTAAATGTAACTGTAAGCGATTTTGATGGTGATGGAAAACCTGATTTGGCATTTGCAAATTTCGGATTAGATAATTGGTGTAAAGTAAGCTATATAAAAAACACAACTGTTAATGGCGTTATCTCATTTGGTGCCCGAACTGACTATCCAATAGTGGATGCGTATTCGGTTTTTGCAAGGGACCTTAACAATGATAACAAACCCGATATTGCTGTTTGCATTAATGTTAATGGAACCGGTATGAAACAGTTGGCCACACTCAATAATACCAGTTCAGCCGGCACAGTTTCTTTTCAACAAAATGATGGTTTCGGTGCCAGCAATTCTATTAAATCGTATGTAATTGGGTTTGGCGATATTGATAATGATGGAAAAACGGATATGGTTACTGCAAATGGGAATACCAGCACCGTTACTGTTTTTAAAAATTCCAGTACCGATGCAGGGCTATTAAATTTTAGCAATTATATTGATTATACAATTGGTGGTTATGCAGTAAGAGGCGTATGTATCAGCGATGCAGATGGTGATGGCAAACCAGATATTATTGCCAGTAGTGCC
>JANPAP010000255.1:0-8679 GCA_031429975.1 Chitinophagaceae bacterium | reverse complement strand
GGCCGAAGTCCATGTTTTTTTGGGTTTTAAAATCACCATCATATCACTGGCTTCAATGGGCATGGGATCTGTGGGCACTTCGCCGCTTCCAATTTTTGTAACAACTTTTTCTACTTCCGGAAATTGCGTTAGTAAAATATGAGCAGCCTTTTGTGTATTGGCAATGGTGGTGGTTAAACTGCTGCCGGTTAATACCCGGGTGTCTACCGCAAAATCGCCTTCTTCTAATGCCGGAATAAATTCGCCTCCCAAACTGTTTAAAATAAAAACAGCCATTATAAATAATGCAATTACCGACGATAAAACAATTTTAGGAAAATCAACAACAACATTTAATGTTGATTGATAAATCCGTTCAATTTTTTCCATCCATTTATCCGATAGATTTTTTTTGACTTTTATTTTTTTGCTTAGCACAAATGCACTCATCATTGGGATGTAAGTGAGTGAAAGCAGGAACGCACCTAACAGGGCAAATGCAACTGTTTGCGCCATCGGTTTAAACATTTTTCCTTCGATGCCCTGCAATGTAAAAATGGGCAGGTAAACAACCAAAATAATAAGCTGTCCAAATACGGCGCTGTTCATCATTTTACTGGATGATTGAGTAACTGTTGCATCCATCTGTTGCTGATTGAGTTTATTGATGCCGGCAAATTTTTTACTGTGGCTTAACTGGTGCATTACAGCCTCTACAATAATTACAGCACCATCTACAATCAACCCAAAATCCAATGCACCTAAACTCATTAAATTTCCACTTACTCCAAAAAGGTTCATCATAATTACGGCAAACAACATGGCCAATGGAATAACCGATGCAACCAGTAATCCTGCCCTGAAATTTCCCAAAAACAATACCAATACAAACACTACAATTAGTGCACCTTCCAATAGATTTTTCTCAACCGTACTAATGGCATTGTTCACCATTTTTGTGCGGTCTATAAAGGGTTCTATCAGTACACCCTCGGGCAACGTTTTTTGAATTTGACTGATGCGTTCTTTTACATTTTTAATTACTTCATTGCTGTTGGCGCCTTTCAGCATCATCACAATTGCTCCTGCAACTTCGCCCATGTTGTTATAACAAATTGCTCCAAACCGGGTGGCGTAGCCAATTTTAATATCGGCTACATCTCTTAAAAATAATGGCGTACCAGTTTCAATATGTTTGATGGAGATGTTTTTTATATCTTCTATATTGCTGATTAAACCTTCGCTTCGGATAAATAAAACGCTGGCATTTTTTTCGATATAAGCCCCGCCGGTATTTTGATTGTTATTTTCCAAGGCTTTAAAAATATCGGCAATACTGATATTGTATGCATTCAGTTTATCGGCGTTTACCTCAATAGAATATTGTTTTAATTTGCCACCAAAACTGCTTACTTCTGCCACCCCTTTTACGCCCAGTAATTGCCTGCGGATAATCCAATCCTGAATGGTTCTTAAATCTGTTTCGTTGTATTTGTTTTCGTAACCTTCAGCAGGCCGTACTACATATTGATATATTTCTCCAAGGCCCGTGCTAATGGGGCCCAACTCAGGAATGCCAATACCAGCGGGGATTTGCGATTGTACTTTTTGTAATCTTTCAGACACTTGCTGCCTTGCCCAATATAAATCGGTGGCATCGTCAAACACAATGGTAACAAGCGATAGGCCAAATCTGGAAAAGCTTCTGATTTCTTTTAAGCCCGGAATATTGTTATTAGCCTGTTCAATGGGAAAGGTTACCAACCGCTCAATATCGGTTGCTCCAAATGATGGCGCAATGGTTATAACCTGCACCTGGTTGTCGGTTATATCCGGCACCGCATCAATGGGTAATTTTGTAAACTGGTAACTACCATAACCAATCAGCGCTATGATAAACAAGCCTACAATGAGTTTGTTCCGGATGGAAAACTCAATTATTTTATTAAGCATAAATGAATTGTTGAATTAGTATTTTAAAATTGCGGTATAGCACATTACACCTAAACAAAAGTGTAGATGTAAATTTTAAATCAATAACTAATTAGCAATACTTTGGAGGCTGCCAAATGTTGGAGAGATAGGCAGAAATTAAAAACCTGTCATTAAGGAAAAATATTTTAACTGTGCAGATTTCGATTGGATCGTTTACTGCAAACTGCATTAATACAGGAACAAATGCCGGCGAAATTGAAGCGATACAATCAGCTGCACTTTTAAAAGGCAACTGCATATCCCTGTCGTAATCTTTATCTTTTACCGGGGCATTTAAATAATGAATTTTAAAAAATTCGCTAAAAGAAAGTTGTTTATTCTCTTCCTTATGTTCGGCAAAATGTTCAAAAAAAACAGGCAGTTTTAATAATTGATGAGCTTCTGTTGTTGAGAACAGATACAAGGTGAAGAAAAATATGGCTGTTATTTTTTTCAATTATTCAAAGATAATCAAAAATAATATTTTAACTGGCTGCATGTTTTTATTGGAGTTAAGATTTTCGAAAAGCCCATTTAAACATTTCTTTCCACGATGCTTTTTTACCATACATTAAAATTCCGGTTCGGTAAATTTTGCCGGCAAGCCAGGTTGTAAAAATAAATCCGGCAATCAATAAAACCATTGATGCCACTAGCTGTTGCCAGGGTACACCACTGGGTATACGTCCCATCATTACAATGGGCGAAGTAAATGGAATGATGCTTGCCCAAACCATAACCGGGCTATCAGGCGTATTTAAATTGCTGCTTAAAATTATAAATCCAAATATGATGGGCATGGTAATGGGCAGCATTAATGATTGTGCTTCTTGTGGATCTTCATTTATCACACTACCGATGGCAGCAAACAAGGCTGCATAAAAAAGATAGCCTCCTAAAAAATAAAATACAAAACAACTGATCACCAAAGGCCAGTTTACATTGCTGATATCTTTTTGAATGTCCATTAATTTCATGGCCATTTCACTACTGCCTCCAACCGGCATATTTTTATTTACTTCGCCAGCCTGTTGCAACATTTCATGTGGTATAAAAGCCGCTGCTGCGGTACTTAGTAACATAATTAAAACAAACCATAAAAATAACTGGGTAAGCCCTACAGCTGCGATGCCCAATATTTTTCCCATCATTAATTGAAAAGGTTTTACGCTGCTAATCATAACTTCTGCAATACGGTTTGTTTTTTCTTCCATCACACCTCTCATTACCATGGCACCAAAAATAAACATGGTAATATAAATGAGGATGCCGCTTCCAAAACCAATTCCATAATTTACCGATGCGTTTACTTCGGTTGATTTGCCTTCTTCATTTAACAAGCGGTTGTCAATTTTAAATGATCCGATGGCTTGTTTGTTGATGCTGTCAAGTATTTCTTTGCTGATGCCATTTTTTTGTAACTGTTTTTTTTCTAAAGCCCTGTCCAGCCTGCTTTCTATATTATCAATTACGGTAAGCCCCAATTGTTTTTTTGAATGGATGCTGAATTTTTTTCCAAGAGAATCGTTATTCAAATCAAGGATGGCATCGTAACCTTTTGTAATAAAATTATTCGTGTCTGCCTTGCTGGCAAAATCAAAATTCAGTTGTGCAGAATCGCTTTTTAAATTAGTAATGAAATATCCCGGATCGTTGATTACTGCAATTTTTTTTAAGGATTCTTTGGAAGACATCGCAAAATAGGCGCTTCCAAAAATGAACAGCATCATTACAATCGGCAACAGAAATGTAGACAGCAAAAATGTTTTATTTCTTACCCGGGTAATGTATTCTCTTTTTATTATCAGCAATATTTTATTCATGTTAATTGCAATTAATTATTGTTATTGATTGGTATTTATTTTATTGACTCAAATTGCCGGGCTTCAGGGGTACCTTCTACCAAACTGATGAAGATTTGATTTAAAGAAGGCAGTACTTCATTAAAAGATGTAACCGGCAGGTTTTGGCTGATGAAATATTGCAACACATCGTTGGTGCTGCTGCCATGTTGCAGTTTTATCAAAAGCTTATCAGGCTGGTGTTTTACCACTTCAAAAATAAATGTCATTAAATGGTGGGGGTCTGTTTTTACACCCACCTGAAACAGGTTTTCTTTAAACTGATTTTTGATATCAGCCACCGTTCCATCCAATATTTTTTGTCCTTTATTTACCAATACAATGTGGTCGCAAATTTCTTCTACCTGTTCCATGCGGTGGGTGCTAAAAATAATGGTATGGCCTTTTTGAGCAAGATTAAAAATTTCATCTTTAATTAAATTGGCATTCACCGGATCGAGGCCACTAAAGGGTTCATCAAGGATGATGAGTTTGGGTTCATGCAATACCGTGGTTACAAATTGTAGTTTCTGGCTCATGCCTTTACTAAGGTCTTCCACTTTTTTATTCCACCAGCTTTGCATTTCAAATTTTACAAACCAGTCTTTTATTTTTCTCAGTGCCTCCTCTTTGCCCAGCCCTTTTAAACGTGCCAGGTACAATGCCTGTTCGCCAATTTTCATTTTTTTGTACAGTCCTCTTTCTTCGGGCATGTAACCGATATAAACGATATCATTATCGGGGTCAAACTTTTTTCCATTAAAAATAATTTCGCCGCTATCCGGATAAAATATACCGGTTATCATTCTAAGCAATGTGGTTTTACCGGCACCGTTGGGACCGAGTAAACCAAAAATACTTCCCTGCTTTATTTCAAAGCTGATATCATCAACTGCCTTCTGACTGGCAAAATATTTTTTTAAATTCCGCAGTTCTAAAATATTCATTGGTAAAATTTATTTAGCTGTAAGATGAATAAAATTATCATTCATCGGTATAAAGAAAGATAAAGATAGTATGAGTGGTAAATTTCAATTATTTATTATGGAGCCATTTGTCAATTTGCCTGGCAATGCGTTCCCCGTCCATGGCTGCACTTACAATACCGCCGGCATAACCTGCACCTTCGCCGCAGGGGTATAAGTTTTTTATTTGTGGATGTGTTAAGTTTTCTGGATCTCTGGGTATCCGAACCGGAGAGGAGGTTCTGCTTTCGGTTGCCACAACAACCGCTTCATTTGTAAAATAACCTTTCATTTTTTTTCCAAATTCAATAAAGCCTTTGGCAAGGGCGCTGTAAATAAAATCGGGTAATACGGTGTTTAATTGGGTTGATTGTAAGCCAGGCTGGTAGGAGCATACAGGCAAATTTGTAGAAAGTTTTCCTGCAGAAAAATCGGCCAGCCTTTGAGCAGGCGCTTTAAATTTTCCCCCTCCTGCAACAAAACATTTTTCTTCAATCATTTTTTGAAAATGCATTAAGAGCAGGGGCGAATTTTCTGCATCTTTAAAATGTTGCAATTGTTTTAATTCATGCCAGGCATCTTTTTCATCAACAGTTACCACCATGCCGCTATTGGCAAATGGGTTATTTCTTTTTGACGGGCTCCAGCCATTTACTACCAACTCACCCGGAGCAGTAGCCGCCGGAGCTATGATACCACCGGGGCACATACAAAATGAAAATACGCCCCGTCCATTTACCTGTTGAACTAAACTGTAGGATGCCGGAGGTAAATTTTCGCCCCTTGCATCGCAATGATATTGTACCTGATCAATTAAACTTTGTGGATGCTCAACCCTTACGCCTAAAGCAAAAGGTTTGGCTTCTATCAAAATGTTTTTTTGATGCAGTAATTCAAAAATATCTCTTGCAGAGTGGCCCGTAGCCAGTATTACAGCCGATGCCGTAAATTTTTCTCCATCAGCAGTTATAACCGATTTAATAGAATCTCCATCTAAAATAAAATCAGTTAATTTTTTATTAAATAAAAACTGGCCTCCGTTATCAACGATACATTGCCGCATGGCAGTGATAATGTGAGGTAGTTTATTGGTGCCAATATGCGGATGCGATTGGTATAAAATTTTTTCTTCGGCACCAAAATGTACAAATAGATTTAGTATCCGGTCGATATCGCCTCTTTTCGAACTCCGGGTATATAATTTTCCGTCGCTGTAAGTGCCGGCACCACCTTCGCCAAAACAATAATTGCTTTCGGGGTTTACTATGCCTGCTTTATTTAATGCTGCCAGGTCTCTTCTCCGGGCTCTTACATCTTTACCTCTTTCTAAAATGATGGGTTGAATACCAAGCTCTATCAATTGCAAAGCAGCAAACATCCCAGCAGGGCCTGCGCCAATAATTAAAACTGATTTGCCGGCCTTACTTACATTTTTAAAACTGAAAGACTGGATATTTCTTTGTTGAAAAGGTTCGTCGATAAAAGCATTCAGGGTAAGATTTACCCAAATGGTTTTACCTCTTGCATCGATCGATTTTTTGTGGATGTGATAGCCGGAAATAGCGGTAAGTTTTTTACCGGTGGTTTTGGCAATAAGTGTTTTTATTGCAGCATCATCTGCTGCTTCCACAGGAAGCAGCTTGATAGAAATTTTTTGTTGCATAATGTGTTAGGTAGCGATCCTAAAATTTATGAATTAATTTATAAACCCTTTGAAGAGCCGTAATTAAAATGGCAAATCATCAATGGCTTCCGGCGATGATGCCGAAAATGTATCCAATGGTTCCAGGTATTCATTATCTGTATTGCCTGATTCTGCACCGGGCTTTAATACCTGTTCAATTTTCCAGGCATCCAGGTTTGTAAAGTAATTTGTTTTTCCTTCTTTCTCCCACTTGGTTCCTTTAATATTAAAATGCACTTTGATGTCATCGCCAATATTTACTTTATCTACAATGCCGGTTTTATCCTGCACACATTGAAATTTTACAAAATTACTGATGGTTCTTCCCGGAATTTCTTCGGTAACTTCTACAGCAAATTCTCTTATTTTAAAAGTTGCGGTACGTTGTATTTCATCAAATTTAGCAACCAGCTTGCCTGTTAATTCATAACTCATATCAAAAATTTAAGCGGTAAAAATAGACTTATTTTTGCATAAAAATAATTACCATTTCTTTTGAAATTGCTTTCTTATAAATGGCTATCTTACCAATCCAAAAAATTTTTTCTCTTCATGCGATTAGCTTCTATTCATAAACTATTTTTTGTTGCTGCCTTTTTTGTTGTATCCTGTAATACAACTTATCTGCCTCATTCGGTGCAGTATAAAGATTACCGCATTACTGAAAAACAAAACAGTAACAACGAAATCAATGCAATGCTGAAACCCTATTCGGATAGTGTAAATAAAAACATGAATGATGTTATTGCGGTGGCTGGAATGGTACTTGATAAAAAACAGCCGGAAGGCACATTGGGCAATGTTTTAACAGATGCCATGCTGGCAATGGCAAAAGCAAATTATCATACAAATGTGGATGCCTGTTTTGTAAATTCCGGTGGCATAAGGTTGCCCTCTATACCGGCAGGAAATATAACCCGTGGAAAAATTTATGAATTGGCTCCTTTTGATAATATCATTGTTTTGCTAAAAATTAATGGGAAAGTTTTGAAGGAGTTTTTAAATTTAGTTGCTGCTAGAGGTGGATGGCCTTGTGCCGGCATTTCGTATCAGATAAAAAATAAAGAAGCTGTTAATATTATGATTGCAGGAAAACCGCTGATAGCAGAACAGGAATATACCATTTCGGTAGTTGATTATATTGCCAATGGTGGTGATGATTGTATCATGCTTAAAAGTATTCCCCAGCAAAACAACGGGTATCTTTTCAGAGATGCAGTGATTGATTATTTTTCAATCATAAATAAAGAAGGCAAAAAAGTAATGGCAACAATTGAAAACAGGGTTAGTTATGCAAACTAGAAGAAAATTTTTACAACAAACTGCACTGGCAGCAGGCTCCATGCTGGCTTCTCAATCTTTATTGGCAGGCATTGGCGATACAGATACAGCAACAAAATTAACGATACTACATACCAATGATGTGCACAGCAGGCTAGAACCATTTCCAATGGATGGCGGCCGTAACCAGGGCTTGGGAGGTGTTGCAGCAAGAGCCGAATTAATCAATAAAATCAGAGCAGAAGAAGAGCATGTTTTATTGTTAGATGCCGGCGATATTTTTCAGGGCACCCCCTATTTTAATATTTATAAAGGAGAGCCTGAGATAAAGGCTATGACTGCAATGGGCTATGATGCAGGCACCATGGGCAACCATGATTTTGATGCAGGGCTTGAAAATTTTGTAACACAATTACAGCATGCTAACTTTCCTATTTTGATGTGTAATTACGATTTTTCTGAAACGCCCATGGAGCATTTGTATCAGCCTTTTAAGATATTCAGAAAAGGCAAATTAAAAATTGGTGTTACTGCAGTAGGCATAGAAATGAAAGGTTTGGTGCCAGATAATTTATTTGGAAAAACGCAATATCTCGACCCGATTGTAAATGCCAGCAGAGTAGCCGAAAAACTAAAAAAAGATAAAGGATGCGACCTGGTAATTTGCCTAAGTCATCTTGGATATAAATATAAAGATGGGGATAACAAAGTTTCTGACCTTGTTTTGGCAGCCGAAACGGAGCATATTGATTTAATTATTGGAGGGCATACCCATACTTTTTTAGAGGCTCCAACCACAGTAAAAAATAAAGTTGGCAGCGATGTTTTGGTGAATCAGGTAGGCTGGGCGGGCATTGTGTTAGGAAGATTGGATTTCGAATTTTCAAAATATAAAAATAACAGTTTGGCAAAGTCGCATACTGTGGTTGTAGGAAAAAAAACAAGTGAATAAAAA
>JANPAP010000254.1:0-6651 GCA_031429975.1 Chitinophagaceae bacterium | reverse complement strand
CTGGTAATTCAAAAGTTATTACCCGTGATGGAAACAATGCTAACATCACAGGAGTTGCAGTTATTGAATCTGGCAATGTTTTACTAGCAGCCAGTGATATTTATACAATTGTTTCGGTTACTGATAGTGTTATTGTTTTAGATAACCAGGAAGATTTATTACACAGTTTTAAAAAAACAGCTGCATTTTATTTTGAAAGTTTTGGAAAACTTTCGGTAACACAGGAAGAGTTTACAGAGCCTGTTTCGGTTACCAATTCAGCAATTATCGGCAACTGGAGTATCTATAAAAGAGTGGCCAAACCGGGTACCATTAATCCACCGGTAAATATTATTATAACGCTAAAAATTACCGAAGCAATTAATGAAGATAAAGCTATGGGAGAAATTACTTTTTATCAAACCGATAAATCAGAAACCTTACCCTGCTCCATAAAGATTACCAATATTGGAATTGAAATAATTGCCGGCCAAAATGTATGGTCGCTGTTAACGTATAAAATAACAGAAAAAGAATTTGTTTTTGGGGATGCAGCAATGATGCTGTACTATGCCAGAAGGATGTAAATTTTTATTTTTATACAACTCAATTTATATACTTGATTGCCTGAAATGAAATCTTTATCAATAGTTCCAATTTGATAATTAGCTTTTTATTTGCTAACTTAATTAAATGGGCATACTTCAAGAGGCAGGCTTCTCTTTAACGTACGAATCTTTTTTAAATTCGGTTAACCGGGTTCAATTACAGTCGTTTACATCCAGAGAGGCAATTTGGGAATACGATTATATTTCGAATGAATTTTTTTACAATAAAGGAATTGTTGATTTATTTGGATATACGCTGAAAGAGGTTAAAGCAAATAAAAATTGGTGGCAAAATAACCTTCACCGCAATGATAAAAAAAGAGTGTTGGCGGAATTGGATGAATTATTAAATAGCAATAAATCGGTTTGGTGGGGCACTTATAAATTTAAATGTAAAGACGGCACTTATAAATTGATAAAAGATCATTTTTTTGTAGTACGAGATGTCAATAAAAAAGCCCTTCGGCTTATCGGGATCATGCAGAATCAATCAGAAATTGAAGTACTGCAACAATCACTTGAAAAAACAAGAAAGCAATATCGTAAGGCAATTGTAAAAGCGATTTTTCAGGCTGAGGAAAGGGATCGGAAAAACATCAGTGATGAACTGAATGAAAACATTAACCAGATGCTGGCCACGGTAAATATGCAAATAGCACAGGCAAAAATTTTTATTAAAAAAGATGGCTTGCCCCTGTTGGAAAATGCACAAAAATTATTGGTAGATTCTATTGCTGGCATACGTGCCATTTCAAAAAAACTTTCACCAATTCTATTAAAAAATCTGGGTTTTGAAATTTCTCTGAATGACCTGTTGAATAAAATTCCTCAACATAAAAATATCAATTATAAAATATGGGTTGATGAAAAAGCATCGGACATAGCCAGCGATGAAGTACAAACCGTTTTGTACAGAATTGCCCAGCAACAAATAAAAAATATTTTGCAACATTCAACAGCCGGTTTTATTGATGTAAGTGTAAAGGTGATTCGAAAAAAAATAAAACTAACTATTACTGATAACGGGCCTGGTGTTAACACAAAAAAAATAAATTTTGGCTATGGCTTTAATGATATTCAAAAAAAGATGGAAGCTTTTGAAGGTAGTTTTAAAATAAGCAGTACCGAAGCCAAAGCAGGGTTTACGATTGAAGTAATTATTTAATCACTCCAATCATAAACTATATCTTATTCTACTATCCGCAGCTTGGCGTAATTCAACATAATTTTTTTCTCTCCATTCAATTCAAATTCTACCGTTGCAATGGGGTTGTGTGCTGCGCCTTCCATTTTCATTACTTCGCCAAAACCAAATTTTTGATGCTCTACTTTTTGGCCCGCTTGTAAATTACTGGTATCGCTTGGGGTAAAATCTACCGTAGGCGTATGCTCTTTTGTTTGTGGCCTTACAGGTACCAGGTAAGCCGGTTTGCTCCTTTCTTCTTTTTTAGCAGGGTATGGATTGGACTTTTTATTTCCTGCACCCATCCTTTCAAATGCGCTGCCACCCCAGTTATTATTTCCCCCCTGGTTGCGGATACCGCCACCGGCAAAACTTTTATCAACATAATCTTCGGGCATTTCGTCAATAAAGCGGCTGGGTTCATTTTGTTGTAACTGTCCAAAACGGTAACGGGCATTGGCATAAGTTAGCCACAGTTTTTTCTTAGCACGGGTTATGGCTACATAAAACAAACGGCGTTCTTCTTCCAGTTCTTCCCGGGTATTAATGTTCATCCCACTCGGAAAAAGTGTTTCCTCCAAACCACCTACAAACACACAGCTAAACTCCAAACCTTTGGCGGCATGTATGGTCATTAATTTTACAGTATCTGCATCTTCTTTACTATTATCCGCATCTGTGTATAATGAAACCTGTTGCAAATAGGTGCCCAAATCGGCCGCCCCACCCCCCAAAGGGGGGATTTGAGAAACAGCCTCTTCATTTTTGAGGCGCTCAATATTTTCTCCGCCTTCTAAAGCCCCTCCTTCGGAGGGGTTGGGGGAGGCTTGAGTTTCTGTAAACTCTTTTATAGAATTTAATAATTCCTGAACGTTTTCGTAACGGGCCAATCCTTCGGTTGTTTTATCATTAAACAATTCTTTTACAAGCATTGTATTTTTACCCACAATCACAGCCAGTTCATAAGCATTCTTTTTTGTAAGTTCACTCCTAAACATTTTAATCATGATAACAAAATTGTTAATTGATTCTAATGTGCCCGATTTAAATCCATACAGTGTTGCTTTTTCAAACACTTCCCAAAGGGCGATATCATTTGTATTGGCAGCCAGTATGGCTCTTTCTAAACTTGTTTTACCAATACCTCTTACCGGATAATTGATGATGCGTTTTAACGCTTCTTCGTCTTGAGGATTTATCACTACTCTTAAATAGGCAATCAAATCTTTTACTTCCTTGCGTTGGTAAAAACTCAATCCTCCATAAATCCGATACGCAATATTCATCCTCCGCAAACTCTCTTCATAACTGCGGCTTTGTGCATTTGTACGATATAAAATTGCAAACTCATGATTAAAAAAATGGTTCCTTAATTTCTCTTCCTGAATACTGTCTGCAACATATTTTCCTTCTTCATTATCGGTAGCTGTTCTTACTAATTTTATTTTTTCGCCTTCGCCTTTATCGGTCCACAATTTTTTGGGCAACTGGTTTTTATTGTTGCCGATAATTTCGTTGGCAACATTTAAAATGGTTTTTGTGCTGCGGTAATTCTGTTCCAGCTTTACCACTTTTACATCATCATAATCTTTTTCAAACTGTAAAATATTTTCAATGGTGGCGCCCCTAAAACTGTAAATACTTTGAGCATCATCTCCCACCACACAAATATTTTCATGCATGGCGCCTAATAGTTTTATGATTTCGTACTGGGTGGTGTTGGTATCCTGGTACTCATCAATCATTATGTATTTAAACTTGCGTTGGTATTTACTTAATGCATCGGGATGGTTTTTTAATAACTCGTACATTTTAAATAACAGGTCATCAAAATCCATGGCGCCATTTTTAAAACAGCGTTTATTGTAGGCATCATAAATCATTCCGATTGCAGGGCGGTTGGACCGAAGATCTTCCTGCTGTATGATAGAATCGTTCTTATATTCTTGAGGGCTAACCAATCCGTTTTTTGCAGATGAAATCCGGTTATAAACCATATTGGGTTTGTACTGCTTATCATCTAATTCCATTTCATTTACAATTGCTTTAATTACACTTTTAGCATCATCCGTATCGTAAATGGTAAAGTTATTTGGATAGCCAATCTTGTTTGCTTCGCCTCTTAATATTCTTGCAAACACACTGTGAAAAGTACCGATGTATAAATTTCTTGCCTCGTTATTTCCGAGGGTACGTTCAACCCTCTCCTTCATTTCCTTAGCTGCTTTGTTGGTAAAAGTTAGTGCCAGAATATTAAATGAATCAACCTTGTGAAAGCCCATCAGGTGGGCAATACGGGTGGTAAGCACTTTTGTTTTTCCGCTTCCTGCACCGGCAATAATCATCAAAGGGCCATCTTTATGTTCAACTGCTTCCCGTTGGGGTTCGTTCAATTCTTCTAAATATTTCAACATGGGGCGAAGGTACGAATACCGTTTTGGAGGAGGGGTGCTGTGAGAAAATAATTATCTTTTTTTAATGCTTGAAAAAACCAAGTCTTCCAAAAAGGCAATAATTTTAGATTCATCTTTTTCTTTTCCAAAGTCGGTAAGGGCCGGCAGGTTGTACATAAAAAAATTTTGGAAATGCGCCATCTCAATAATTGTACTGGATAGTGATTTTGGAAATGCATAGGATGAATTACACTCTAAAATAATATCTCCAATTTTTGCACAAAGATCCTTGTAGGGTTTAAATAACTGGTCCTTGTTATCTTCAGAAACATGTTTGGTTAAATACACTTTTGAGCCCTCTGCAATAATAATTTGATGAAGACTACTTTCATTAACATGGCTGGTTCTAATATCATCCTCAACCGTTGAGGCCAGTAAATAAATTAGCTTTTTTAATTTTTCAACAGGATCGGTTATATTATTTGTATAAAATGCCACTTTGTATTCCAGCCAACTCCAATACCATGCGGTAATATAAATTAGCATCCGGTGTTTATTTTCAAAATAACGGTAAACACCCGCCTCTGTTGTACCAATTTCCTCTGCCAGTTTTTTGAAAGTAAAGGATTCAAAACCATTTTTATTGATGAGTTCAATGCCATGTAAAATTATTTTTTTACCCAATTCTGTTTTCTCAGGATCTCTGATAAACAGTTTATCATTCATTTTTATTTGTAATTGCAGCTCCATATAATTGAAATAAGTTCTTTAAATGACAAGTGCCGACAAAAATAGTTAAAAGTTTTACAATTATTAAAGATAGTATTACTATCATTTCAAATTATTCTATTATCTTCGCTCAATCAAACCAAATAAAAAAATCATGGAATTAAAAAGCATGTTTAAAGAAATTAAAAACGATTTGCCCGCCAGTATCGTAGTATTCTTTGTTGCTGTTCCACTTTGCTTAGGAATTGCTTTGGCATCGGGGGCACCCTTATTTTCGGGTATCATTGCTGGTATCATTGGGGGTATCGTTGTAGGTATGGCAAGTGGGTCGCCGCTGGGTGTTAGCGGACCAGCAGCTGGTTTAGCGGTAATTGTATTTTCATCAATAGCAACCCTTGGAAAATTTGATGTGTTTTTATTAGCCGTTGTAATTGCCGGCCTTATTCAATTGGCGCTTGGTTTTGCAAAGGCAGGTTTTATAGCCTACTTTTTCCCATCCTCTGTAATTAAAGGAATGCTTACTGGTATCGGTTTGTTGATAATCTTAAAACAGATTCCGCATGCATTGGGATATGATAAAGATTCCATAGGAGATGATGCTTTTTTACAGGTAGATGGTGAAAATACTTTATCGTCTATTGGTAGTGCTTTAAATTATATTACTCCCGGTGCTATCATTATTGCGGTAATATCTTTGGCCATATTAATTTTATGGGATACTGTTTTAACCAAAAAGCACAAAATATTTCAATTACTACAGGGACCTATAGTAGTGGTGATTTTAGGAATTCTCTTTTTTAATTTATTTAAAAATGGAAGTCTTAATTATTCATTGTCGGCCAATCAGGTTGTAAACATCCCAGTTCCGGAAAATTTATCAGGGTTTTTTAGTCAGTTTACTTTTCCCGATTTTACTGCTTTATCCAATCTAGAGGTTTATAAAATTGCAATAGTTATTGCCATTGTTGCCAGCCTGGAAACTTTGTTATGTGTGGAAGCAACCGATAAGATGGACCCCTACAAAAGGGTTACCCCAACCAACCGGGAATTAAAGGCCCAAGGTTTGGGAAACCTGATTTCGGGTTTAATAGGTGGCTTACCCGTAACGCAGGTTATTGTAAGAAGTTCGGCAAATATTAATTTTGGTGGAAAAACAAAATTATCTACCATCCTTCACGGAGTATTTTTATTGCTAAGTGCATTAACAATTGCCAAATATTTAAACATGATTCCACTGGCAAGCTTGGCTGCCATTTTATTGATGGTGGGTTATAAATTGGCAAAGCCATCTTTGTTTAAACAAATGTACAAGCAAGGCTGGGAACAGTTTGTGCCATTTATAGCAACGGTTGTAGGCATCTTGGCCACCGACTTGTTAAAAGGAATTACGATTGGAATCTTATTCGGAATTTTTTACACCTTGCGCCATAGTTACCGCAATTCGCATCACATGAAAGATGTGGTTACAACCGAAGACGGAATTGTAGTGCATCAAATAGTATTGGCTCAGGAAGTTTCCTTTTTTAATAAAGCCAGTTTATTAGTTGCTTTAGATGAAATTCCTCCCAATTCAAAAGTAATTATCGATTGCACCCATTCTAAATCAATTGCACTAGATGTAATTGAACTGATAAAAAACTACGAAAGCAATGCCCCAACAAAAAACATAACTGTAGAAAAAATAAATTTTATTGAACCTGAATAAATCAACTAAATATTAAAAAAATGAAAACACTAACTAAAGAAATGCAAAACGCCA
>JANPAP010000253.1:0-2475 GCA_031429975.1 Chitinophagaceae bacterium | reverse complement strand
TCAAAAGAATTAGAATTTAAATATTTATTAGCCTGTATCTGGGAAGACCAGAGTGGTAGCTTTTTACTGTGGACCATCTGGCATTGCATACTGGGCCTAGTTATTATCAAAAAAAGTAAAGAATGGGAAGCGCCTGTAATGACGATTGTAAGTACCGCTCAGGTATTTTTAGCCATGATGATTATGGGCGTTTATATTTTTGGAACCAAGATTGGCAACAGCCCTTTTGTTTTAACCAGAAATGAAATAAACGGCCCGATATTTAGCCGCCGGGAATATTTAAGTTTGATAAAAGATGGTGTTGGCTTAAATGTTTTATTACGCAATTATTGGATGGTGATTCATCCACCCATTTTATTTTTGGGCTTTGCATCTACCATTGTACCGTTTGCCTATGCGTATGCCGGCATACAAACCAAACGCTTTGGCGATTGGGTAAAACCGGCGATTCCTTATGCATTGTTTAGTGCTGCTGTGTTGGGTGTGGGAATTATGATGGGTGGAAAATGGGCGTACGAATCATTATCATTTGGTGGTTACTGGGCATGGGATCCGGTTGAAAATGCTTCGTTGGTGCCTTGGCTAATAATGATTGCAGGCCTGCATACGTTGGTAATTTACAAAGCAACCAGCCATTCTTTAAGAGCCAGTTATTTGTTTGCCTTTTTAAGTTTTGTTTTTGTTTTATACTCTACATTTTTAACCCGTACCGGAATTTTAGGCGATACTTCTGTGCATGCTTTTACCGAAGCTGGTAAGGCAATGAATATTTTAATTTTCTCCTTTCTGATATTTTTTTTATTGCTTTCACTTGGATTATTCTTTTTCAATTTTAAAAAAATCCCGGCAATATTAAAAGAAGAATCCAGCAACTCCCGTGAGTTCTGGATGTTTATCGGCTCATTAGTTTTCTTTTTGTCGGCATTGTTTATTATCGGCAAAACCTCTACACCTGTTTTCAATTCTATCTTTGGCACCCAATGGGCACCTCCAGAAGACATTGAATTTTCTTACAACAAAGTAATGGTATTGGTTGCCATCATTATCGGCATATTAAGCGCCATCGCACAATATTTTAAATACAAAAATAGCAATGGTAAATCGGTTTTAAAAAGCCTTGCACTGCCAACTTTAATTGCTGCAATCATTACCATTTTACTAGCTGTTTTTTATCCCATTACTTATGGTAAACAAGGCCCTGGATTTTTGGGAGCCCTATATCTTGCATTGTTTGCTTGCATCTTTTCCGTAGTTGCAAACGCAGCATATATATGGACAGGATTAAAGGGCAAACTCAAGTCTGCAGGCGGTTCTGTGGCGCATTTAGGATTTGCATTAATGATTGCTGGTATGATTATTTCGGCTGGTAATAAAAAAATCATCAGCGAAGAAAAATATAAAAACTTTGCCTTACCAATGGGCATCGATCCCTTAACAAAACAGCAAGACAACCCTGCAGAAAACATCAACCTCATTCGCCAGGTTCCAACCCGAATGGGTGATTATGAAGTTACTTTTTTGCACGACAGTATGGGGCATGAAACTGGCCGGAGGTTTTATCATTTATTGTTTGAACGCAAGGATGCCAAAACAAAAAAAATAAGTGAATCATTTGTTCTCAATCCAGATGTGTATCTGATGAAGAACAATAACATGAGCAGCAATCCGGATACAAAAAATTATGTAACGCATGATGTATTTACTTACATTTCCTATGCGTTAAATCCCGAAAAAAATGTTGATACGGCTCAATTTACTATTCATGAAGTGGCCGAAGGAGATACGATATTTTACTCCAAAGGATTTATGGTTTTTAATAAAGCCATCAAAAATCCGGAGTGGAATAAATTTAATATTAAACCCGAAGGCCCTGCAGTAATTGCCGACATTACCATCACCGCATTAGACAGCAGTAAATACAAGGCTGCCCCCATGATAGTAATCGACAGCCTGGGCATCAATCAAATTGATGATACTGTATATGCACAAAATCTTTTTGTAAAATTTGCTGGAGTAAATCCCGAAAAAAATAAAATCAAAATCGGTATCAAAGAGTCGGATAAGATGATTGATTTTGTAACGCTGAAAGCCTACATCTTTCCCTACATTAATTTGGTGTGGATTGGTTTAATATTGATGGCAATTGGTTTGATGATCAGTATGCTGAACCGGATTCAAATCTTAACGAAACCAATTGGAACAATAACGCTAGTACTGGTTGCTGCTGCTTTATTTTATATGTTTTTACTGGCGAAT
This sequence comes from Chitinophagaceae bacterium, assembly GCA_031429975.1. Classification (GTDB taxonomy): domain Bacteria; phylum Bacteroidota; class Bacteroidia; order Chitinophagales; family Chitinophagaceae; genus Ferruginibacter. The sequence continues at coordinate 219 of JANPAP010000253.1, read as the reverse complement.
TAAATCAATGTCAACAAAACAAAAGCAGTCAACCTTATAAAATAATTTAGCGCAAAAAAAGAGGCTGTCTCAATAAATTTTTTAACCGCAGAGGCGGAGAGACGCAGATTTCAAAGGTTGAATAAACTTTATTTTTCTGCGTCTCTCCGTCTCTGCGGTTCTTTTTTATTTGAGCAATTATTTTTTAATCGTTTAGTTTTAATACCGCTAAAAAGGCTT
>JANPAP010000252.1:0-5151 GCA_031429975.1 Chitinophagaceae bacterium | reverse complement strand
AATAAGGTTTCAATGCTTCTGTAACCATTACTGGCCCAAGGTCGCTACCACCAATACCAATGTTTACAATTGTATTTATTTTTTTTCCGGTAAACCCTTTCCAGTCTCCATTATGAATAGCAGCACAGCATTTTTTCATTTGTTGTTGAACTAAAAAAATATCAGTCATTACATCATTCCCATCAACAAATACCGGCTTTCCCGAAAAATTTCGTAGGGCTGTATGCAACACTGCTCTGTTTTCGGTTACATTAATTTTTTCACCATCAAACATGGCTATAATAGCATCCTGCAATCCACATTCATTTGCCAATTGAATCAGCAGTTGTACTGTTTTTTTGGTGATTAAATTTTTTGAATAATCAAATAAAAAATTGGGTTGAGTTATAGAAAATTGATCAAAGCGGTTATCTTCTGCAGTAAATAAATCTTTTATTTTCGTTGCTTTCATTTCCTGATAATGCTGTTGTAACAATTGCCAGGCCTGTGTGGTATCGGGTTGAATGGTTGGAAACATTTTGATAGCGTTAATGGTAATTATTTATGTGAATGCAAGCGAAGTTATTTATAAATATTAAGAAGCAGGCATCAAAAAGCCGTTGATAAACTCAACGGCTTTTATAAAATTTTATGCGGATGTTAACCAATATTTATAATTGATTCAACATTAAAATTGCTCAAGTTTACTAAAGAAAAAATCACCTTCAATAGCAGCATTTTCGTCGCTGTCGCTTCCGTGAATGGCATTTTCGCCAATTGAAGCGGCAAAGTTTTTACGGATCGTACCTTCTGCAGCTTGCTCTGGATTGGTAGCACCAATTAATGTACGGAAATCATTTACTGCATTTTCTTTTTCAAGAATGGCAGCTGTGATGGGGCCACGGCTCATAAATTCAACCAGCTCTCCGTAAAACGGACGCTCTTTATGTACGGCATAAAATTCGCCTGCTTTTTCTGCTGAAAGATGTAACATCTTCATAGCAACAATGCGGAAACCTCCTGCATTTATTTGAGCTAAAATAGCGCCGGTATGCCCTTTTAAGGTAGCATCTGGCTTAATCATGGTAAAAGTTCTGTTAGTCATTTGTTCTTTTTTTTGGGCGCAAAGATAACCTGTTTAAGTTTACCGATTCCTGTTTTTGCAATCATTTTGTTATCATCATTAAAAAACTGTAACCGTAAAACAGTTTACTCAAAACTAACCATTACTTTTGCGCCGCTTTATGCAGCCACTTAAAAATTTATATCCATTACTGTCAAGTCCTAAAAAGATTGTGATTACCATGCACCAGAAACCTGATGGCGATGCCATGGGGTCTACTTTGGGACTGTATCATTTTTTAATTCAACTGGGGCATGCGGTTACTGTAATTTCTCCCACCAATTGGGCCGATTTTTTAGACTGGATGCCGGATGTAAAAAAAGTATTGGATTATGAAAGACAAACCATTACCGCCGATAAATTAATGGATGAAGCGGATTGGATTTTTTGTCTCGATTTTAATACGCTTGCCCGTACTAAAAAAATGGAAGAGAAATTAAATAATGCCAGTGCTCAACTAATTTTAATCGACCATCATCAGGAGCCACAGGTTGATAAATTTGCCTTTGGCGAAAGTGATACTGCAAAAAGCAGCACCTGCGAAATGGTGTATGATTTTATTCAGGAGTCGGGGAATGATGATAAAATTAATATGGAAGTGGCCGAGTGTTTATATGCAGGCGTGATGACGGATACGGGTTCTTTCAGGTTTCCATCCACCTCTGCAAATGTGCACCGCATGGTGGCTAATTTTAAAGACAAAGGTTTGCAGCATAGCATTGTTCACGAACATGTTTTTGATAATTATTTAGAAAACCGGTTTAAATTTATTGGCAATGTTTTATTAAACAGGTTGGAAATATTTTATGAATACAACACTGCATTAATTGCTGTACCACAAAGTGATTTATTAAAATTTAATATCACAACGGGTGATACCGAAGGATTGGTAAATTATCCTTTGAGCATAAAAGGAATAAAGTTGGCCGTAATTATTATTGACCGGGGAGATGAAAGAAAATGTTCATTTAGAAGTAAAGGCGATTTTGATGTAAATACATTTGCAAGGAAATATTTTAATGGGGGAGGACACTTTAATGCATCTGGTGGCCAAAGTAAAGAAACGCTGGATGAAGTGGTGGCTACATTTAAAAAAGCCATGATAGAAAATAAAGATCAATTAAGCAATTATCAATTTTAAATAAAGACTACAATGAAGCATTCAATTTATTTTATTGCAATCGCCACCGTGCTTTTTGCAAGTTGTACCCAACCATTTAAAAAAACAGACAATGGTATTGAGTACAAAGTTATTTCTGATGGAAAAGGAGCTGAAATTAAAAGCGGACAGTTTTTTGAAATTCAGTTCGACCAAGTTTATAAAGGCAATAACAAGGATACTGTTTTGTTCAGCTCGAAAGATTTTACAAACCAAATTGTAGCATTGGATTCGAATGCAATTCCTCCGGTTTATTACAATATTTTTAAGCAAATCAGAAAGGGTGACAGTATTATTGTAAAGCAAATGACCGACAGTATTATGAAGCAGGGCAATACACCTCCTTTCATGAAAAAGGGAGCTCATATTTTTGCACATTACAAAATTGTAAACATTTTTGAAACCCGTACTGCTGCTGACAGCGCATACAATGCAGGTGTACTTTTAGCCAAAGCAAAAGATTCTGCAAAAGCCATTGAGCAATTAAAAAAAGATGATAAAATAATTGCCGATTATCTTGCTAAAAATAATATCCAAACTGTAAAAGGAACATTGGGTACTTATGTGCAAGTGTTAACTCCTGGTGAAGGCGATGCAATTGATACTTCTAAAGTTTTAAAAGTGTATTACACCGGTAAAACATTGGAAGATGGAAAAGTTTTTGATTCAAATGTTGATCCAAAATTTAAGCATACCGAAATTTTTCCAGTTTATATGGGTGCTCCAGAAGGAGCACAAGGAAGTGTTATTAAAGGATGGACTGATGGTTTATCTCTTTTGAAAAAAGGTGCAAAAGCAAATTTGTATGTACCCTCTTCATTGGCTTATGGAACCCGTGGTGCTGGTGCCGATATTAAAGCAAATGCCAATTTGGTTTTTGAAGTTGAAGTTAAGGATGTAGTTAGTACAACACAAGCCAGGGCTGAAGCAGAAGTTGAAAGAAAGCAAATGGAAGCTCAGCAAAAGAAAACAATGGACTCTTTGCAGAAAGCTCAGAAAGATACCTTGAAAAAATAATTTAGTTAAATAATTTTCAGAAAAAACGCTCAAGCTATTGAGCGTTTTTTTGTTTAAGCATTTTTGTATGCTGTAAATAGTGTTACAGCTTCTTTGGCTTCTTTAACATCGTGAACTCTTAAAATAGTAGCACCATTCATTAATGCAATGCTGTTTAAACAGGTTGTACCGTTAAGCGATTCGGCAGCAGTAATGCCCAGTGTTTTATAAATGGTTCCTTTTCTGGAAAGGCCTGCCAGTATGGGTTTATCCAGCATTTTAAATACTGATAAATTTTTAAGTAATTGAAAATTATGAGGAATAGTTTTTCCAAATCCAAATCCCGGATCGATGATTACATCTTGAATGCCGGCATTTTTGCAGGCGTTTATTTTTGCAATAAAAAAATCCAAAACTTCCGTAACTACATTTTTATAAACCGGTTGCAGTTGCATGGTTTCCGGACTGCCCTGCATGTGCATCGCAACAAAAGGAACTTTTAATGTAGCAACTGTTTCCAACATCGCTTCATCAAAATTTCCGGCACTGATATCATTTACAATGCAAGCTCCGGCATTAACCGCTTCCAGTACAACTTTGCTGTGATAGGTATCGATAGAAATTATTGCAGTTGGATGAATTTTTAATATCGCTTCAATAACCGGTATTGCTCTTTTTAATTCTTCGTCTGCATTTATGCGAACACTTCCGGGCCTTGTACTTTGTGCACCAATATCAATAATGTCGGCTCCCTCTTCCAACATCTTTGCTGCAAGTTGGGTAATGCCGTTAATGCCTTTACTTAAATGTCCTTCATAAAACGAATCGCTGGTTGCATTGATGATGCCCATTATTTTGGGTTCATCCAGCATCAATAATTTTCCTTTGCAGTTAATTGTGTACATCAGGCAGAAACAAGTATTTTTGACGATAACAAAAATAGATACATTCAACTTACCATGAACACGAACGAACAATATGATAAGGCCGTACAAAGTTGCGAAGAAATTTTTTTAAAGAAAACAAAAGACTATGGCACATCCTGGCGGGTGTACCGAACCATTTCGGTGGTTGATCAAATTTATATTAAAGCAAAACGTATCCGTACCATTCAGGAAAAAGGAGTGCAAAAAATTGGTGACGATTTAGTAAGTGAGTTTAAAGGAATTTTAAATTATGCAGTGATAGGATTGATACAATTAGAACTTGATAAAGATGAACCGGAAGAACTTCCGGTTGAACAAGTTGAAAAATTGTATAACGAAAAAATAGCCATTGCAAAAAAATTAATGGAAGATAAAAACCATGATTATGATGAAGCATGGCGGGAAATGAGCCAGGAAAGTTTTGTGGATTTAATTTTGGCAAAATTGTTACGTATCCGAATGATATTGAGTAATGATGGTAAAACAATTATCAGTGAAGGCATCGATGCAAATTATTATGACATTTTGAACTATGCAGTATTTGCATTGATTTTAGCCTGATATTGTATACCGGATTAGATTTTTTAACTAATAAAAACCAACCTGTTTATGAAGCTTTCTGTTGCTGTTGTAAGAATTATTGTTGGAGTGCTTTTTATATTTTCCGGAATTGTAAAAGCCATTGATCCGCTTGGATTAAATTATAAAATGCAGGAGTTTTTTGAAGTATGGGCCAGTGATAAATATGCAGTAAGTTTAATGAACTGGATGCACAGCCATTCTTTTTTAATTACTGTATTAATGATTACGCTGGAAGTTGTATTAGGTGCTGCCTTGTTGGTTGGTTGGCGAAAAAAAACAGTTTTACGCTTTTTGTTATTACTGATATTGTTTTTTACTTTTCTTACCAGTTATGTTTTATTTAGTGGCAAGATAAGAGCCTGTGGCTGCTTTGGCGATTGTATTCC
>JANPAP010000251.1:0-4023 GCA_031429975.1 Chitinophagaceae bacterium | reverse complement strand
GTCAGGGTTTTCACGAAGAGCCGCAGTGTGCTGCTGTTTGCCCGGTTGATTGTTGTGTACCTGATGAAATGTATGTTGAAACGGTTGATCAGTTAATGGCTAAAAAAGCAACACTGCATATTTAATGTAGTGTAATTATATTTTTTAACAGGCCAGTAATGGCTTGATTTAGGCAGGTGATATTTCCTGTAACATGGCGAGGGTATTGAAAAATACTTTCGCCTTTTTTATTGGCAATGCAGTAGTTTTATAAACTTAGTATTTATGATTATGAAAATATTTTTACAATTTTTGTTGGTTGCCTGTATTTGTTCTTCCTGCAAGGAAAAGAAAATTGTTGACAACTCGCCTGCTTTAAAAATGGAGATGATGGAAACGGACAGGGCGTTTTCTAGCATGAGCGAAACCAAAGGATTGAAAATTGCCTACTTAGAATTTATTGACAGCAACGGTGTGTTATTAAGACCCAATAGTTTGCCTTTAAAAGGAGCCAATGCCATGGATTTTATAAGCCAAAGTAATGATACTGCATTTAAAATGACTTGGGAACCAAAAAGCGCTGCCATTGCAGTTTCTGGCGAACTTGGGTATACCTTCGGTGTTTATTCTATCAAGCCAATTCAGGAAGATACTATGTATTACGGTTCCTATGTAACCATCTGGAAAAAGCAACCGGGCGGCAAGTGGAAATTTACATTACAGTCCGGAAATCACGGCATTGATTAGCAGGTTAAAATTGATGTTTTGGTTATGCTGATAGGCCTCTTAATTAAAACTTAAATTCCCCGAATCATTAAAGTTTTTTCTTTTCTTTGCTAAAACAATTTTATTATTAAACAGATGCTTAAAACAATTGCTTTAGTTACCGGCGGATTTTCTGGCGAATCTGTAATCTCTTACAAAACTGCTGCAACAATCGAAAAAAATATTGATGCAGAAAAATGGAACGCTTATACCATCGACATTAATTCCGAAGGCTGGTTTTACAAAACTGCAGCCGGCGAAAAAATAACTGTTGATAAAAATGATTTTTCAATAACGGTTGATGAAAAAAAAATAATTTTCGATGCGGTGTTAATTGCCTTGCATGGTACCCCCGGCGAAGATGGAAAGCTGCAAGGTTATTTTGATTGTTTAAAAATCCCCTATACATCTTGCGACGCTGCCGCTTCGGCAATAACATTTAATAAGCGCTATACAGTGGCGGTTGCTGCATTTGCTGGTATTCATGTTGCAAAGTCTATGCACTTGTTTAAAGAAATACCGGTGCTGCCCGAAATGATTTTAAATGAATTGCAACTGCCTGTTTTTGTAAAACCAAATAATGGTGGCAGTAGCATCGGAATGAGTAAAGTGAATGCTGCAGCAGATTTGCAGGCGGCACTGGATAAGGCATTTGCCGAAGATTCGCAGGTATTGGTAGAGGAATTTATCAAGGGAAGAGAGTTTACCATCGGGGTTTTTAAATCAAAAGGAAATGTAATAACCTTACCACTTACAGAGGTAACCACCACAAAGGAATTTTTTGATTTTGAAGCAAAATATCAAGGCGCCAGTGAAGAAACAACACCTGCCAATGTGGAAGAATTTGTTGCAGAAAAAGTAAGAGCAGCTGCAAAAAAAATCTATGGTATTTTTAATTGCCGTGGTGTTGTAAGGATCGATTTTATTTATGATGCAATTAATGGAAATCCATACATGCTGGAAATAAATACAGTGCCCGGCCAAAGTGAAGCCAGCATTGTACCGCAGCAGGTAAGGGCAATGGGCTGGAGCTTGAAGGAGTTTTATAGTGCTTTGATTGAAGAATGTTTTGTTTAATTAAAAATTAAAAATTAAAAAGTCAAAAGTCAAAAACGAAACTTATAACTTATAACTTATAACTTATAACTTAAAACTCACAACTCACAACTCATAATTCTTAACTAAAAAAAGGATGTTTAAATTTATTACCGATAAACCATTTTGGGTAAATCTGCTGGCTGCAATTGCTTTAGGTTTGTTGTTCATTTTTTTAGTGCTTAAATTATTGGGTTGGATCACCAAGCATGGCGAATATTTAACAGTGCCTTCTGTTGTAAAAAAAAATACTACCGAATCGATAAAAATGCTGGAGGACAAAGGGTTTGAAGTGGTAATACAAGATTCCATTTATACCGATACGCTTGCTAGGGGAACTGTAATAAAACAATTACCCGATGCCAATTCTACAGTAAAAATAAACCGTACTGTTTTTTTAACGGTTAACCGCTTTGTACCACCTTTAATAATAATGCCGGCGCTGGAAGGCAAACCCCTGAGCTTTGCATTAAATATTTTAGAGCGGAATCATTTGCAATTAGGCGATACTGTTTACCGCCCCGATTTTATGAAAGGCTTTGTATTGGAACAGCGTTATCAGGATAACAAAATTGCTGCCGGCGCAAAAGTGCAATGGGGCAGCAGGATATCGTTGGTGATAAGTGGTGGTCTTGATGAAATTAATCATTTGGTTCCCGAATTTGTTGGGATGACTTATAGCGAAGCAAAACCGATGTTGGATAGTTTGGGTGTACTGATTTCATTGGTGCCCGATGCCAATGTTACTGATACCATGAGCGCTTTTATTTACCGTCAGAATCCACCGCATTTTGATATTAATAATAAGCTAACTTATATCAGGCCAGGAATGGTAATGGACATCTGGTTATCGCCGGTAATGATTAATTTAAAGGATTCAACCATCAAAAAATAATTAAAAATAATTTATCATGAAAACCATAACTGTTGAAGCATTAAAAAGCAGAATTGATGCCGGTGAAAAATTACATATTGTTGATGTAAGAGAGCCACATGAAAATACAGAATTCAATATTGGTGGGCTTTTGCTGCCATTAGGCAATATTCAAATAATGCAGATTGATGAACTGGATGAATTGAAAAATGAAGAATTGATTGTGTATTGCAGAAGCGGAAACAGAAGCGGACAGGCTTGCCAAATTTTAGACATGGCTGGTTTTACAAACACCAAAAACCTGGTAGGAGGGATGTTGAGTTGGAGGGAAACTTTTAAAGTTTAGTTTCAAAGTATATTAAAAAAAGCATCCACTATCTTCAGTTGATAATGGATGCTTTTTTAGTTTTATAATTTTATGTTTATGCCAACCATAAAATTAAATGGAGCCATCGGAAAATAAAAATTTTCAGTTGTTAGGCTTCCATAAATATAACTAAACGTATAACCGTTTGCTTCGTACTTTTTATTAAATACATTATTCAATTGCAGGATGAAATTAGTTGCTTTAAAAAATTTCTTTTCCATTAAATAACTCAATCGGATATCCTGAACATAATAAGGATTTAAACTTCTGCTTTGCTGCGATGTATTATCCATGTACTGCCGCCCTACATATTTACTGATTAAACTTATTGCTGCATTTTTAATTGGAAAAAAATTGATAGTTCCTCCTGTTATTACTGAAGGAGAAAATGCAATGTCGGTTGATTTATAAAAATTGCTTTTTGTTCCACCGTTATCATAGTCATCAATCAACTCTGTAAAATTTTGAATTTTATTTTTGCTGATACTAAGGTTGGCAGTAATGTTTGCATATTTGCACAAGGTAAGCCTGCCCTGCATTTCGAGGCCTAATCGGTAACTGTTTGGAACATTAATTCGGGTGTAAGCACCCACATCATTGATGTTTCCCACCAATACCAACTGGTCAGTATATTTCATGTAATAAAAATTAGCGCTGTAGGAAAATGCTTTTTTATTATTTTCAAATCCCATTTCAATATCCTGTAAAAATTCTTTTTTGGGTTGTTGAGTTATTCCCGATTCAAAATCTTCCCGGTTGGGTTCCTTGCCTCCAATAGCATAGGATGCATAAGCTTTCCAGTTGTTTTTGGTATAAGTAATACCCAGTTTTGGATTAATAAAATGGTAACTGTTATCTAAAATAATAGAAGGGTTATTTCTAAATCCATTAATGCGGTAATTCACTGTTCTAAATTGAACATCAAAATAACTTTGCCAATTAT
>JANPAP010000250.1:0-5080 GCA_031429975.1 Chitinophagaceae bacterium | reverse complement strand
GTTTTGCAAAAGATAAAATGCTTGCTATTTCTGCATCTGCATCAGCAAAGCATGAAAGAACTGATGCCTACAAAGCCTTGGCCGAAGAGGTAAAAACATTTTTGGGTGAGGAATTACCTGATGAAGATAAAAAATTGATTGGCCATTATTTTGCCGAAGTGCAGTATAATGTTGTAAGAGATATGATCTTAACCGATCGCAAACGTTTGGATGGCAGAGGTACCGAAGATATCCGTCAATTGGATATGGAAACCAGTATCCTTCCTACACCACACGGTTCTGCATTGTTTACAAGAGGTGAAACACAATCCTTAACCACCGTAACTTTTGGTACGCCATTAGATGAATTGTTGGTTGAGAGTGCACACAAATCTGATTACACAAAATTCATTTTGCATTATAATTTCCCGCCATTTTCAACCGGTGAGGTAAAGATGATGAGAGGCGTAGGCCGCAGGGAAGTTGGGCACGGAAATTTGGCCATGCGTTCACTTAAAAAAATGATGCCGGGTAAAGATTATCCTTACACCGTAAGAATTGTAAGTGATATTCTGGAGTCCAATGGTTCTTCTTCAATGGCAACTGTTTGTGCCGGTTCATTAGCATTAATGGATGCAGGTGTTCCCATTAAAAAACACGTTAGTGGAGTTGCGATGGGCTTAATCAGCAAAGGCGATCAATTTGCAGTATTGACAGATATCTTGGGTGATGAAGATCATTTAGGCGATATGGATTTTAAAGTAACCGGTACCCGTGATGGAATTTGTGGTGTACAGATGGATATAAAAGTGGATGGCTTAAGTATGGACATTATGCGTCAGGCTTTGGCACAGGCGCTAAAAGGTCGTTTACATATTTTAGATGCGATGGATGCTTGCATGCCAGCGCATAGAGAAGATGTAAAACCTCATGCACCAAGAATGGTGAAGTTTAGTATTGATAAAGAATTTATTGGTGCAGTAATCGGACCCGGTGGTAAAGTTATTCAGGAAATTCAAAGAGAAACCGGAGCAACCATCAATATTGAAGAAGTAAATAATGTTGGAGAAATCAGTATTTTCTCTGCTAATAAAGAAGGGTTGGAAAAAGCCGTAACATGGGTGAAAGGCTTGGTAGCAGCGCCGGTTATTGGTGATACTTATGAAGGCACTGTAAAAAGTATTAAAGAGTTTGGTGCTTTTGTAGAGTTCCTTCCAAAGAAAGAAGGTTTGCTACATATCAGTGAAATTAGCTGGAAGCGTTTGGAAACAATGGATGGCATTTTTAAAGAAGGCGATAAAGTGAAAGTGAAATTGCTGGATGTTGACCCACGTACCGGAAAATTTAAATTGAGCCGCAAAGTGTTGATGCCAAAACCAGAGGCACCACAAAGGCCAACTGCTGAATAATAAAATTATAATTGAAATATACTCCGGAGAAAAATCTCCGGAGTTTTTTTATTTCAATTTGTGGGTTATTGAAAATTATTTTTTGAACTATATTGTATCAAATTATTTAAATGAAACGGAGCATTATTATTTTTATTCTGATTAGTTTTTGTAGCAACCCGCTTTCGGCACAAATCCGTAAACTGGAGGTACCAACGGGCACTTGGTATTTTACAGAATACAGCCCCAATATCATAAAACTAAAATTTACTCCAAAAGATTATGCAGTATTTGAGAATATTACCCATGCCGTAAATGCTGCTGTAATTGACGCTAATACAATTCCTGTAACGATAAAAGAGGATGCTTTACTAATTGGCAATATGGGGAATGTAATTATAAAAAGCACCTTTTTCAAAGAGGGTTTTAATGGATTCAATATCCAATTACATACCAATGAAAAGATTTATGGCGGAGGCGAAAGAGCCTTGCCATTAAACAGGAGGGGCTATAAATTTAATTTGTATAATAACCCCTGGTATGGTTACAGCAATGGTGCCGATAATTTAAATTTTTCAGTTCCTTTTTTTACATCATCCAATGGCTATGCTGTTTTTTTTGATAATGCCTCAAAAGGTTATGCTGATATTGGAAAAACAAATTCCAATAATTTTGAAGTAGGTTTTGTAAGTGGTGAGTTGAATATGTTTGTCATTTTTGGAAAAAATTATAAAGAAATTTTAGCTTCCTATTTTAAATTAACCGGTACACAACCTTTGCCACCCAAGTGGGCAATGGGTAATTTAATGAGTAGGTTTGGCTACACATCAGAGCAGCAGCTAACACAAATTGCATCAAAAATGAAGGAAGAAAAAATTCCTTACAATGCAGTAATATTCGATTTGTTTTGGTTTGGTGACAGTATCAAAGGCACGCTGGGCAACCTCGATTGGATAAACAAAACTAAATGGCCCGATCCTAAAAAAATGTTAGTGGGGTTTAAAAAAAATAACATTCAACCCATTTTAATTGCCGAACCTTTTATTTTAAAGGGAACTAAAAATTACAACAACGCTAAAAAATATTTTGCAGTTGATGAAGCAGGCAAGCCTTTTAATCTTACCGATTTTTATTTTGGCCAAGGCGGGCTACTGGATATTTTTAGAAAAGATGCCGGCAACTGGATTTGGAATAATCATTACAAAAAACAAATTGCTAACGGTGTTAATGCCTGGTGGACCGATTTAGGTGAGCCCGAAAAACATCCCAATTCGATACGGCATAATTTAAAGGATGAGGGCGTTGACCGGTTGATGACTGCAGACGAAGTACATAATATTTACGGGCATTACTGGAATAAAATGTTGTTTGAAAATTATGCTAAAGAATTTCCCGATCAAAGATTGTTTCATTTAAACCGATCAGGATTTGCAGGCAGCCAGCGTTACAGTATTTTTCCTTGGAGTGGCGATGTAAGCCGTAGCTGGAGCGGTTTACAGGCACAGTTGCCGGTAATGTTGGGTATGAGTATGAGTGGTATTCCTTACATTCATGCAGATGCAGGCGGATTTGCAGGAGGCGAAGGAGATGCTGAATTGTATACCCGCTGGTTGCAGTTTGCAGCTTTTACGCCCATCTTCCGGCCACACGGAACAGCTTTGTATGAAGTTGAAAAAGCTGCTTTCAGTTTTCCCAGCGAACCTGCTTTAATGGAGGAACCTTATAAATCGTATGCAAGGCAAACAGTAAATTTAAGGTACAGTTTGTTGCCCTATAATTACAACCTTACCTATCGCCAAACAAAAAATGCCGAACCATTGGTTGCACCTTTGTATTATCATTATCCAACCGATACAACCGTTGCAAATGTTGAAGATGAATTTATGTGGGGAGAAAATATTTTGGTTGCGCCTGTTTTACAAAAAGGCATGATGCAAAGAAAAATTATTTTGCCGGCAGGTAATTGGTATCAATTTAATGGCGATAATATTGTTTATAAAGATTCTGTAGTTGAAGCATTAAGCATTCAGTCTATTCCGGTATTTATAAAGTCTGGAAGTTTTATTCCAAGCCTGCAATCTTTATCCAGCAAGGGTTTTAATCAATCGCTACAACTCAATAAATTAAAAATTGATTATTATTTTGATAACAAACCTTCTGCATATACATTGTATGATGATGATGGGAATAATAAAAATGCCATTGCAAAAGGAGAGTATGAGTTGATTAGTTTTGCCGCAATTCCTGCTGCCGAAAAATTGACGATCACTGTAAAATCAAATAACGGTAATTACTCTGGTAAACCAGTTGTAAGAAAATTACTGATGGTAATAAATGGTCGGGAAAAATTTGGCAAACTGTATGTAAATGGTAAATTGAAATCATTGCAAACAGTTGGATTGAAACAACAATTCAATTTAAATTTTACCGGAAAAACAATCACAATCGAACTAAAATAATATATAAAATGAATTACCTGGAATTTGATTTTGAAATTACGGATACCCAACATGCAGAAACATTGATTGCATTATTAAGCGATCAAAATTTTGAAGGATTTGAAGAAACAGAAAAAAATTTAAAAGCCTTTATTAAAGAAGCCGATTTTAATGATGTAATATTTAAAGAAACCCTCTTACTATTTCCCTCAATAAAATATACCACTGCTGTTATTGAAAATATTAATTGGAACCAACAATGGGAAGATAATTTTGAACCCGTTTTGGTGGATGATTTTGTAGCAGTAAGAGCCCATTTTCATCAATCCATAAAAACAGTGCAGCATGAAATTATCATCACCCCAAAAATGAGTTTTGGTACCGGGCATCATGCCACCACACATTTAATGATGCAGCTAATGAGAGCTGTTGATTTTAAAAATAAAACGGTTTTCGATTTTGGAACCGGCACTGGTGTGTTGGCAATTTTAGCCGAAATATTAGGTGCTGTAAATATTAGGGCAATCGATATTGACGAATGGAGTATTATCAATACACAGGAAAATATTATTAAAAACAATTGTAATCAAATTACAGTTGAGCAAATGGATCGAATTCCATCGGGTAACCAGTACGATATCATTTTAGCAAATATCAACCTGAATGTAATTACTGAAACGGCAACGGAAATTGCTTGTATTTCTAAACCAGGCGCCATTGTATTATTTAGTGGGTTTTTAAAAACTGATGAAAAGGCCATGACTGAAACCTTGCTTCGGGCAGGATTTAGTAAAATTGAAATTGTTCAAAGAGGCGATTGGATAGCCATTGCTTGTTTAAAAGAATAATTGAAGCTTTTTTTAATGTAAATGGCACCAAAAATATTTTCGGTATATTTGGCCCTCAACTCACTGCGAAACAAACAATGAAAGAACTATTATTAATCATACTAGCTTATTTTATCGGTTCAATTCCTACAGCATTAATCATTAGCAAACGATTTTTTGGTGTCGATATACGTGAATATGGAAGCGGCAACATGGGTGCTACCAACACTTTCAGGGTATTAGGTTCCAAATACGGAACAATTGTAATGGTTTGTGATATTTTAAAAGGCATGGCGGCGGTTGCCTTGTATAATTTTCTTCCATATTATCTACATCAGGGAAGCGGACTTGAAAGAACAAATCTAATGATTGGGCTTGGTCTATCTGCAGTACTTGGTCATGTATTTCCTTTATGGGCAGATTTTAAAGGAGGCACGGGTGTTGCAAC
>JANPAP010000249.1:0-2349 GCA_031429975.1 Chitinophagaceae bacterium | reverse complement strand
AAAGTCAAAAGTCAAAAGTCAAAAGTCAAAAGTCAAAAGTCAAAAGTCAAAAGTAAAAAGTCAAAACCCAAAAGTAAAAAGTCAGATAGTCGCAGCATCTTCAAATCTCCAAATCAACAAATCTCCAAATCTCCAAATCTCCAAATCCCCAAATCTCCAAATCTCCAAATCAACAAATCTCCAAATCTCCAAATCTCCAAATCAACAAATCTCCAAATCAGATAATCCCCAACTGTTAATAAACCCCTTCACTTTCTGTATTACCGTTTCATTATATTTGCCACTATTGAAAAATTAAAAAGCAATCCTCCTTTTTGGGGATAGGGCCATGGCAGATAACGAAATAAATAAGTACGACGAAGACTCGATCAGAAGCCTCGACTGGAAAGAACATATCCGTTTGCGGCCGGGAATGTACATCGGAAAATTGGGCGATGGCAGCAGTCCGGATGATGGAATTTATGTGTTGTTGAAAGAGACTGTTGACAATTGCATTGATGAACACACGATGGGCCATGGCAAACATGTGGATGTAAACATAAATGGAAAAACGATTACAGTTAGAGATTATGGCCGGGGTATTCCGCTGGGGAAAGTGGTGGATGTGGTGAGCAAAATTAATACAGGCGCTAAATACGACAGCAAGGCTTTTCAAAAAAGTGTGGGATTAAATGGTGTGGGTACAAAAGCTGTGAATGCATTGAGCAATTATTTTAAGGTAACTTCTTACCGGGAGGGTAGAGAAAAAACGGCGGAGTTTGAAAAAGGGAATCTGCTAAAAGAGCATAAGGAAGTTGCAACCAAAGAAGAGAACGGAACCTTTGTAACCTTTATTCCGGATGAAAGTATTTTTAAGAATTTTCATTTTGTTCAGGAATATTTAGACAACCAGTTTTGGAATTATTGCTACCTGAATGCCGGTCTGGTGATGAATTTAAATAACAAACGCTACGTTAGTAAAAACGGTTTGTTGGATTTATTGCAACGCAAAACCAATGCAGATGAAATTCGTTATCCCATCATTCATTTAAAAGGCGAGGATATTGAAGTTGCCTTAACGCATGAAAACAGCTATGGCGAAGAGTATTACAGTTTTGTAAACGGACAGTTTACCACACAGGGTGGTACGCATCTGGCTGCATTCCGGGAAGGATATATCAAAACCATCCGTGAGTTTTTTAAAAAAGATTACGATGCTGCCGACATCAGGGGAAGTATTTGTGCTGCCATTTCGGTAAGGGTGCAAGAGCCTGTTTTTGAAAGTCAGACAAAAACAAAACTGGGATCGCTGAATGTGAGTGAGGGTGGTCCTTCCATGAAAATATTTATTGCTGAATTTTTAACCCGGGAACTAGATAATTTTTTACACCGTAATCCGGCCGTTGCCGAAGCAATTAAAAAAAGAATTGAACAAAGTGAAAGAGAGCGGAAAGAGTTAAGCGGCATTCGTAAGCTGGCCAATGAACGTGCAAAAAAAGCCAACCTACACAATAAAAAATTAAGAGATTGTAAGTTTCATTACAACGATGAAGCTACCGGAAAAGACAAGGATAAGATTGCTGAAAAACAAAAAGAGAGCACCATTTTTATTACCGAAGGAGACAGTGCAAGCGGTAGCATTACCAAGGCCCGTAGTGTTGAAACGCAGGCTGTGTTTAGCTTACGGGGTAAACCGTTAAACTGTTACGGGCTTACAAAAAAAGTGGTGTACGAAAACGAGGAGTTTAATTTATTGCAACATGCATTAAATATTGAAGAGGGATACGAAGGACTGCGGTATAACAATATTGTTTTTGCAACAGATGCCGATGTGGATGGATTGCATATCCGTTTATTGTTGATGACTTTTTTTCTGCAGTTTTTTCCAGATTTGGTTAAGAACGGACATGTGTACATTTTAGAAACACCTTTGTTCCGTGTAAGGAATAAACAGGAAACTATTTATTGTTATGATGAAACCGAAAAACAAAATGCCATAAAAAAACTGGGCACCAAACCAGAGATTACAAGGTTTAAAGGATTGGGAGAAATCAGTCCGGATGAGTTTGCAAAATTTATAAACCAGGATATAAAACTGCAGCCGGTAATGATGTTGCCCGAAACACATATTCAGCAATTGCTGGAGTATTATATGGGAAAGAATACACCCGAGAGACAGGAATTTATTATTACTAACCTGAAAGTGGAGTTGGAAGCTCCGGTAGAGCGTATTTAAGAAACGTGTTTGAATTCCACGCCGATAGAAAAAAATATTTTGACATCCAGGTTTTAAACGCTGAGAAATATGTCATTCCCTTTATCGAAGAAAAATTTCCGCTGAAAGCAGGCATGCGGATATTGGAAATTGGT
>JANPAP010000248.1:0-2560 GCA_031429975.1 Chitinophagaceae bacterium | reverse complement strand
AAAACCACTTTATTAAGCGGCCATTCCGGCGTTGGTAAATCAACCTTTATAAATATTATTTTCCCGGAGCTGCAATTAAAAACGCAGGAAGTGAGCGACTGGAGCGGCAAAGGATTGCATACCACTACCTTCGCCGAAATGTTCGATCTTTCATTTGGCGGCGCTGTAATTGATACGCCCGGTATCAGAGAATTGGGATTGGTTGATATTCCTAAAAAAGAACTCAGTCATTATTTTCCCGAAATGAGGGCTTTGATGAATGAATGTCATTTCAACAATTGTGTGCACATGAACGAGCCCGGCTGTGCCATTAAAGAAGCGGTACAACAGAACATTATTCACCTGGAACGTTACGTTAGTTACTGTAACATCCTCGACAAAATTGAAGAAAAAACGTATTGATCAATAAGCTTTACGCACCAGAAAATGGGCTATTTCCAACACCGCATTATTTTCCTGCGTCAAACTTTTTTTGTGCTGCGGAAAAATAGAAACGCCATTAAAAATATTGTAGTGCAGGGTTAACATCTGGTTCTTGTAACGAAAATCCCAGTCTAAGGATTCTGCATCATCAACCTGATTTAAAAAACTGATTTGGAGATCTGCAGCTAAAGTATCTGCAATTGCATAAAATTTAGAAATACCGCAGTTGTCATCAATAACTGCTTCGGTATTGCCGTTGGGAGTTTTCAAATGGTAACACATAGGATTTGGGGTTTTGTGATTTTGGATTAAAAATATATAAACTCAAAAAAAATTATAAAAATTACACTTCATTCTTCACCCATCTTGTTGCTGTATTAATAGCTCTTTCTGCCACCTTTATATTTTGCCTTGCTGCTGGCCTTCATTGCTGCAGGGTCGCCCGATGCTAATTTTTCAGCACCCATATTTCTGCCATTTGTAGGACAACCATATTTTTCAGTTTTGCCAAATACCGAATTGAATACCGAGCAGGAACTTAAAAAATAAATACAAACTATCGCCGCAATAATGTTTTTCATTTAGTAAAAATAATCGTTTTACAAATACAAAGCGTGCCCCGTCCCCTATGGGGATGTCAAACAACCCCCGTCCCCTAAAGGGGTGCCAAACAATCCCACTCAATAATCTGTAGGGTTTTAGCAATTTTTAAAAGAGCAACTTGTAAATTAATACAAGCCATATATTTTTTACTCCACCAACCCCCCTTTAGGGGACGGGGGTAACTCCTCCATTCCCCCTTCGGGGGTAAGGGGGCTTTTATGTCCCTCCTTTAGGAGATGGGGGTAAACCAACTGCTGTACATTAAATAGTTTTCTGCAATCCGGTTTATTTCGCCACTGATCAACTCCTGGCTAATGTCTTTTACTTTTTTTGCAGGCACGCCTGCATAAATGCAACCGGGCTCAATCACTGTGTTTTCAAGTACTACAGCCCCTGCGGCTATAATGCAGTTGCTGCCAACTTTTACATTGTCCATCACAATGGCGCCCATGCCAACCAATACATTATCATCTATAACGCATCCATGTACGATTGCATTGTGTCCGATGCTGACATTATTTCCAATTACCACTTTTGTTTTTTCATAAGTGCAGTGAATAACGGCCCCATCCTGCACATTTACTTTGTTGCCCATGCGGATGCTGTTAACATCGCCCCGAACCACCGCATTAAACCACACACTGCAGCCGTTGCCCATAACTACATCGCCAACAATAGTAGCATTGGGTGCAACAAAACAATTGTCGCCCATTTGCGGATGGACACCTTTTACTGGAAGTATTACCGGCATAATTAAAATTATTTTTTGGGCAATTTAAATCATTTATTTTTTGAAGCCTGCATTTGTAATGCTAATCAAATTCATTGGTACAGTTTACAATGAGGAACGAAGGGCAGTCTTGTACATTAAATTTTTATTCTGCAATCAAATAAATTCTCTTGCCAATCCTTTGTGTATCCACCATTCATTTTGTTGTTTTGAATTTCAACTCGGGTAGGGAAGAAGTGTAGAATTTAGAATTCCGCAATAAAATTATTGCTTAATTATTTTTTTTGTTACAGTATTATTATTAGCCGAAACGGTAACCATGTAAACCCCTTTTTTCAACCCTTCAGTTGAAATTTCAGCAGTTTTATTATTGGGCACCGTTTGTGATAATAATTTTCTGCCGATGATATCGGTTAAGCTGATTATAACATTATCAGCAACGAAAGTATTTTTAACGTACAGCAAGTTGTTAACAGGATTTGGAAAAAGTTCAACGGAAACAGTTTGAATTTCAAAATTGATTGCATTGATGCCACTGTAGGTAAAAACGCCATCCTTGTCAACCATTTTTAGCCTGTAATAATTCCATCCTTTTTTAGGTTGCATATCGGTAAATTGATACCTGCTTTCGCCCATTCGGTTTTCGGATATTACCGAGCCTAATATGTTGAAATCAATACCATTGTTACTTCGCTCTATTTGATATTTTTTACTATTTACTTCAATGGCAGTTACCCAGTTCAGTAAAATAGAATTTTGTTGCTTTGCAGTAGTGAATGAAATAAGCTGTACCGGCGCAGTAAT
>JANPAP010000247.1:0-2041 GCA_031429975.1 Chitinophagaceae bacterium | reverse complement strand
ACTCATAGTAAAAAACTAAAACATACAATTATGAAAATTACATTTCTTTCCAGCCTGCTGTTTTTATCCATTTACACATCGGCTCAAATAAAAAAAGGCGCCATCTTTTTGGGAGGCGATATTAGTTTTGGTGGTAGCAATACAACCAATAATCTCAGCCCAAATCAAACTTCCAATTCAAATAGTTTTGGAATTGGCATCAATGCCGGTAAAGCGGTAAAAGAAAATTTAATTGTGGGTGGAAAAGTTGGGTTTTCTTCAATAAATTATAAACAAGATCCTACCCAAACATTCAGCAAAGATGAATTGAATTCGTTTGGAGGCGGTGTTTGGTTACGGAAATATTTTACCCTCTCAAAAGTATTTTATGTTTTTGCGGATGCCGCAATGAATGCAAATTTTGGAAAAAGAGATCAACAGTTACTCCAACCATCCCGTACTGTAAAGGAAAATTCCACCGGGGTTTCGTTAACCCTGTTTCCGGGAGTAGCTTATCAAATGCGAAAAAGATTTTTTCTGGAAGCTTCTTTAAATAATTTAGTAACCATTGGTTATTCACACAATTCATACAAACAAACCGATCAAAGCGGTACAATTATTACAAATAATGTTTACAACAGTTATAGTGGAACTATCGGTTTTGGAAACAGCAACCCTTTACAAATTGGTGCCCGATGGATTTTGCCTGGAAAATAATAGCGATTAATTAGCCGCTTCTATTTGCTTAATTTTTTTGTTCATCACATAAAACCAAATTGGCGGAAACATTGCCAGAATCATACTTCCGGGATAACCGGTGGGCAATTGGGGTGCATTATCGTGATGCTGCAAAATCTGGTATTTACGGCTGGCCATAAAATGATGATCGCTGTGGCGGCTTAATTCAAACAACATTAAGCGGCCCAAAAAATGATTGCTGTTCCAGCTATGATGCGGCATGGCCCGTTCAAATTTCCCATCGGCAGTTTCTTTTCTTTGCAAACCATAATGTTCAATATAATTTACGGTTTCCAACAACAGGATGCCGATAAAAGCAGCTATTAAAAAAAACAAACCATGGGTTAATCCAAAGCCAAAAAAAATAAGCGCAACAAATAAAAATTGTATAAAATGTGCCTGCAACATTTCGTTTTTCCAATGCAGTGTCGGCAGGTTTTTCTTTTTCATTTCGGCATTGGCAATTTTCCACGCCGATGTATAAGAATAGAAAATGGTACGGAAATAAAATGTATACAACGGTTCGTTAAACCTAGCACTGCTGGGATCTTCAGGCGTTGCCACATTTTTATGATGGCCCTTGTTGTGCTCAATAAAAAAGTGCATGTACAGGCTCGTCATTAATGCGGCTTTGGCCAAAGCCTGTTCCATTTTATTTACCCGATGCCCCAACTCGTGGCCAACATTTATGCCGAATGTGCCAGACAATAAACCCATACTAAAAACTCTTCCGGCAATTTCCCAATTAGTTAATTCAGGCAAATGCAGGTTGTTTAAAAAAATATACAAAGCCACAAATTGAAGCAGTACAAATACATACAACATGTAATCGTACAGCCTGTCTTTTTTTGCCATTTCTTCTTCGGCTGCATTCATGTTTTTTTCGGAGGGAGGGATAAATAATTCCACAACCGGTATCAACAACCAGGCATAAATCATTGGTGCCCATGTTACCCAACCGGTAGCCGTAAAACTCAGGTAAGCCAAAAAATAAAAACTGATGGGCGTAAGATATTTTAGTGCTTTTATGTTCATGAAATATATTTAACAATGCAAAATAATAAATTGTTGCTGTTTGTTTTCGGGTTTAATTTTTGCAAGAATGAAATAAAAAATCATTTCACATTGCCCATCCATCTTTTTAAAAACGGAACGGTAAAAAGTAAAACCAATCCAATAACCACAGACGCCAATGCAATTTTTTGAATAACATCGGCATAATAAGGCAACGATAGTATGGGGTCGTTTTTTGAAATTATTTCTTTAGGCACACACATAAATGCACCAAATTTTTCTGCTAAAAATTCGCCCATTGCCGATTCAA
>JANPAP010000246.1:0-3551 GCA_031429975.1 Chitinophagaceae bacterium | reverse complement strand
TTAACCAAAAATTTATTGAGAAAAATTCTCAGGGACAAAGGCGCATGTTTTATCGGCCAAAAAATTTAAAACCAACTGCCCCAACTAATTCTCCATATTTAAAATTGGGATCATAATTTATGCCCTCCACTTTGAATGATTTTTTCTTAAATGGCATATTTGTCCCTCCTTTAAAAAACAGTAATGTACCACTCTGTTTCGACCTTTTGGTTATAACGATCTCCAAGCCAAGTCCCGCCTGATATCCAAATTCAATGGTAGATTCATTAAAGGACTTATCATTTTGAATAATACCAGTAACATTCGAAAAAACTGAGTTTGTTATCTTAGCTGAATTATATTTGAGTAAAGAAGATCTTAATCCAATTCCTGCAAATGGATATATATTAATCATGTTACTTTTAATAAAGTCATATCCCCATTCCATTTGAAAAAAAGTTGTAAAGGAGGTTTTAATACTTTCACTGCCACTTTTAGAAGCCTTATTTAACCCCATTGCTACGATATTTAAATCAAAAAGTCTTCTATTTTTTTTGGAGCTGAATCCATAACCAATATTTTTAGGGTACTGAATAGTTACGATATTTATCTATACCCAATTGTTTTGAAAAAATATCATTCTATAAAGGGGTATCTGTTGGGCAGTTGTACAAATATTCGGCAGATCCCTCGTACCTCGGGATGACAAGAATTATTTGTGATTCTGACGAATGAGAATTGTGTTATTCTGAACGCAGTGAAGGAAATGTTGGGCAGTTGATCAAGTTCCAGGCAGATCCCTCGTACCTCGGGATGACAGCTTTCCTTGGGATGACAGCGTACCTGGGGATGACAGCATCACTTGTTATTCCGACGAAGGAGGAATCTGCCAGGCAATGAAATAATGCTGCTGAAATTTTTGGCAGGAAAGAAAACGGGGTTGTAAAAATGCAAACAGCTGAGCAATTAATTTTGCTCAGCTGTTTTAATATTTAGGTTGATTTTATTAGTGATTAATAAACTTATCAAAAACCTTATCCAGCGAAGTTTTTAGTTTATCTATGGCTGCATCCAATGATATTTCATAATTGTTAGCAATAGCCGAAACTACAATGGGTTGCCTGCCTTCGAGCCGGGCTTCGAGCAAACATTTTTTATCATCTCCATTTTGTTTGCCGGCATTTTCATCTGAAAGATGTACTTCAAGCCGGGTAATATTTCCACTAAATCGTTTTAATTTTAGGGTTAAGCGTTCGGTTAATTTATTTCTGAATTCTTCGTGTACGGTTAAATTATTGTCTGCATTAAATTGAATGGTCATACATGTTTTTTTAAGTTTATTAATACTATTTTCTAAATTAATTTTTTGGGATTGCTTATACTGGAAAGGTAAGTTATATTGGTTAGAGTCTGCTGACCATAATCATAAACAAATATGAAAGTGGAAGGTTCATTTTTAAATGATGTTGGTATAAATTTAAAAAAAATTATGTCATTCCAAGGAATGAGGCAGTTGCTCAATAAAAAACAAATGTTGCAATAAGTTGAGCATTAAGAGTTGAGAGTTAAGAGTTATGAGTTGAGCATTATGTGTTATGAATTTTTGCTTCTTAACGCTTAAATCAATAAACTGCTGTCATTCCGAGGAACGAGGAATCTGCCAGGAAATGATTTAATGCTAAAAATTCTTTCAGCTGTTTTTTTAATGCATTCTTAAAAGTTGAAATATTTTCACCAAGCCCAATGGCAGGCGGATTGAAATGGAAACCCCGGTGAGGCTTTTGTGTGTGGCAATGTGCCGGAGTTGGAATGTAAAGCCGCAACAGAAGCCGATTGAAATACTATTGCTCAGTGCCCAAATTATCAATATGCAATGTGCAATTATCAATATTCAACAAGCAATAAAATCCAGTAAAATCAACTACCTTCGCCACCTTAAAAAAAGACACTGAAGGAATGAAGAACATCAGAAATTTTTGCATAATTGCCCATATCGATCACGGAAAAAGCACCCTTGCCGACCGTTTGTTGGAACATACCCATACCATCAGTGAAAGAGATATGCAGAGCCAGGTGCTGGATGATATGGATCTGGAAAGAGAGAAGGGCATTACCATTAAGAGCCACGCCATTCAGATAAATTATAAAATTAAGGGCACCGAATATGTGTTGAATTTAATTGACACTCCGGGCCACGTTGACTTTAGTTATGAAGTGAGCCGTGCACTTGCTGACTGCGAAGGCGCTTTGCTTTTGGTGGATGCCAGTCAGGGTATTCAGGCGCAAACCATCAGTAATTTATATTTAGCCATTGAAAATAATTTAGAGATTATTCCGGTAATCAACAAGATTGATATGGATGGCGCCATGATACCAGAGGTTACCGATCAGATTGTTGAATTGATTGGTTGCAAACCCGAAGATATTTTATTGGCCAGTGGTAAAAGCGGTATTGGAATTGAAGAAATTTTGCAGGCCGTAATTGACCGCATACCTGCGCCTAGCGGCGATATTGATGCGCCTTTGCAAGCTTTAATTTTTGATAGTGTGTACAACAGCTTCAGGGGAATTATTGTTTACTACCGGGTGTTTAACGGTACCTTAAAAAAGCACGACAAAATTAAATTCAGCAATACCGGTTTGGAATATGGTGCCGATGAAGTGGGCATTTTAAAATTGGGTTTAGAAGCAAAGCAGGAAGTTAGAGCCGGTGATGTGGGCTATATTATTACGGGTATAAAAAATGCAAAGGAAGTAAAAGTAGGGGATACCATTACCACCACCGTTAATCCTTGCAAGGAATCTATCAAAGGATTTGAAGATGTGAAACCAATGGTTTTTGCAGGAATTTTTCCGGTAGAAACGGATGCTTTTGAAGAGCTGAGAGATTGCATGGATAAATTGCAATTGAATGATGCATCGCTCACTTTTGAATTGGAAACAAGTCAGGCCTTGGGCTTTGGATTTCGTTGCGGATTTTTGGGAATGCTGCACATGGAAATTATCCAGGAGCGCTTGGAAAGAGAATTTAATCAAACCGTAATTACCACGGTGCCCAACGTAAGTTTTATTGCTACCACTAATAAAGGCGAAGTAATAAAAATTAATAACCCCACCGAAATGCCCGACCCTACAAGGATTGATCATATTGATGAACCATTTATCAGGGCGCAAATTATCAGCAAACCGGAATATATTGGAAACATCATGACGCTTTGTATTACTAAAAGAGGCATCCTTACGCATCAACAATATTTAACACCAACAAGAGTGGAGTTGAGTTTTGAAATGCCGTTAACTGAAATTGTTTTTGATTTTTATGATAAATTAAAAAGTATGACCCGTGGGTATGCGTCGTTCGATTATCATCCGCTGGAGTATCGCCCCAGTGATATTGTAAAGATGGATATTTTATTGAACGCCGAAAAAGTGGATGCCTTAAGTGCATTAATTCACCGGGGCAGGGCTCATGAATTTGGCCGCAAGTTGTGCGAAAAATTAAAAGAATTATTACCCCGTCAACAATTTCAAATTGCCATTCAGGCTGCCATTGGCGCAAAGGTTGTTGCCAG
>JANPAP010000245.1:0-10259 GCA_031429975.1 Chitinophagaceae bacterium | reverse complement strand
CCGGATCATATTGCTTTCGGGGATATTCTACGGCCTATCCTGGACAAAGTTTTAGTAATCGACTACTGGGCAGAAAAGTAATTGTGGTTCTCTAATCTTATTTCATTTACCGGGTTCAATTGTAATAAACTAAAAAGCGCTTATTGATTAATTCAATAAGCGCTTTAAAATTATATCAATCAATTAATTCTTTGGAAAATTAGGATCAGCCTTCACCTCATTAATTTGCTGCATGTGCCGGTTGCTGTGTGCACCAATAAATAACAGCATCTGGTAGCAATCAAAACTGCCTACCGGTAAAGTAGCTACGTGATTACGCAGGTCCTGATCAGTTGTTTTTACGTATTCAATCAGTTTTGCCCTGTTTTCCTTAAAGGAACTTATGGCATCAGCCAAAGTTTTAAACCCTGTATTTTGTGGTTCAAACGGAGGGAAAGTTTTTACTTTGTTGGTGCGGTTCTCAATATTTTTCATTACATCGTCATCGCTCCATTTAATTTCAGTTCTTTTTTCAGGGTTAGCGGCTTGCTTGATATTTCCTTCCGTCATTTGCCACAGGCCTGTTTCGGTGGCGGCAATATGTTTCATACAATCTTCCACACTCCATTTATCAGGGGCCGTTTTAAAGGAAAGCTGGGCCTCACTCAGGCCAGCCACCGCTTCCAGTACACCCGTTTCTGTTTCAGTTAAAAATTTGGTGGCCGTATTTCTTTCTGCTTCTGTAAGGCCGCTGGTGGCCGGAATAAATGATGCCAAACCAATAACGGTAAGGCATAGAAGTAATTTTTTCATGATAATTTTTTTTGTTTTAAAAATGATGCTTTGTGAAGCAGGTAATAATATTCAGAAAATTAAAAAAAATAAAATTAAGATGCAATCTTTATTTAGAAAAATGCTGGCAGGAGGGAATGATGTTGTTTGCATGTTGAGTTGTAAATGTTATTCCAGGCTACTTCAGCAGCTCATCCATATTTCTGTCATTATCAATTTTACCCCTTGCCTCCAGCATCCGCATATCTTTGGCATCTTTCAAAAATTCGGAAGCAAAAATAAACTCGTTCAGCTTTTCATTTTTCGAAAAAATTATTTCTTTGTTGTTGCCACTCCATTCGTTTTTACCAAAGTACAGGTACAAAATATTTTCTCCAATTTCCATCACACTGTTCATGTCGTGTGTATTGATAACGGTAGTCATGTTAAACTCTTTGGTGATGTCGTAAATCAGTTGATCGATCACCATACTGGTTTGTGGATCGAGGCCGGAGTTTGGCTCATCACAAAATAAATATTTTGGGTTGAGTACAATGGCTCTTGCAATACCTACTCTTTTTTTCATGCCACCACTAATTTCGGCGGGAAATTTTTTATTGGCTCCAACCAGGTTAACCCTTTCTAATACATCGTTAACCCGTTTTTGCTTTTCTTTTAAATTCATTTTCGAAAACATATCCAGCGGAAACATTACGTTTTGTTCAACCGTCATACTATCAAATAAAGCAGAGCCTTGAAACAGCATTCCAATCTTTTGTCGTAGCTCTTTTCGGTCCTCATTATTCATATCGGTAAAGCTTACCCCATCATAAATAATTTCGCCGCTGTTGGGTTCTATCAATCCTACCAAACATTTTTGCAATACCGTTTTACCGCTTCCACTAGTTCCGATAATCAAATTGCATTTGCCTGTTTCCATCACATGGCTCACATTATTCAACACAACTTTTTCATCAAATTGCTTAAACAGGTTTATAAATTCTATCATGGTTTGGAATATTCTATTTATTAAAAATTATTATCCGGCAGGGCTTAATAATAATTGCGATAAAACATAATCGGCAAATAACAACATGATGCAACTTACCACCACACTTTTGGTACTGCTTCGCCCAATTTCCAACGCACCACCTTTTACATAGTAACCATAATATGCTGGAATGCTGCTGATGATAAATGCAAATGTGTAAGATTTTATTAAGGCAAATGTTACATTATAAGGCACAAAATTATTAAACAAACCTTTATTAAATTGTTCGGCTGTTAATATGCCAGATGCAACACCAGCAAGCCTTCCGCCCCAAATACCTAATACCATTGAAATAATAACCAACAATGGAATGGTAATTAATGCAGCAACAATTTTTGGCAAAATTAAATAGGCTTTTGTATTGATGCCCATTATTTCCAATGCATCAATTTGTTCGCTCACCCTCATGTTACCGAGTTCGCTTGCAATTTTGCTGCCTATTACGCCGGCCAATACAATACAAACCAGGGTGGGAGCAAATTCCAGAATAACAGTATCCCTTACAATTTGCGCAATGGTTTCTTTGGGTATGAGTGGGCTTACCAATTGGTAAGCAGTTTGCACAGCACTTACAGCACCGATAAAAACAGATATAATTGTAACAATCCCTAATGAGCCAATTCCGATATCATTGCACTGGTGCATAAATTCTTTCCAGTACATTTTCATATTTTCAGGTTTGGTAAACATACCTTTTATCATCAACAGGTAGCGGCCAAAATGTGTAAAAAATGTCATAGGGCAAATGTAACGAAATAGCTATTGACAAGTTGATTATTACAATTCAAATTTTAGAGTAACCGGGTTTGTGCTGGTCATTACTGTATTTTTGTAACTGTAAAATTTAGTATGATACAATTTCCCAACATTAATAAATTAGGTACAGCGGGGCTTTTTATTACAGCAATTTTTTCGCCCTGTTGTTTCCCAATATTTGCAATTGCTGCCACTGCAATGGGGCTGGGTAGTTTTGAATTATTTGGTGAATGGACCATGTGGGTGTTTCAGGCAATGGTTATTATTTCGATAGCCGGTTTGGTTGTTGCCTATATCAAACACAAGTGTATCTATCCTTTAATTATTGCAACAACCGGAGCTGTTTTAATTTTTTACGGGTATCATTTTAATGAAAGTGATAACTGGATTTATTTTCTTTATGCAGGAATGTTAGCACAATTAATTGCCACAGTTGTAAATTATTTTTTGATGAAAAAGCATAACAATTTTACAAGTAACAGTAATAAAATTCTGTTGGAATCTGTTATTACCTGCCCAAATTGTAGTTATAAAAAAACGGAATTAATGCCAGAAGATGCTTGCGTATATTTTTATAATTGCGAAAATTGTAAAGTACGATTGCAGCCTGAAAAAGGCGACTGTTGTGTGTTTTGCAGTTATGGTTCTATAAAATGCCCACCCATACAGGTGGGAAAAAACTGTTGTTAATTGATGCTGAAATTTACGTGGGGAATTATTTTTCTTTATTTGTTGAAAGTAAATTTTTTAAATATTGGTACATAATCTGTGGCATTGTGTTGCAATAAATAAAATCATTTTTCTTTTGTACATGTTCCGAAAGTTCTTCACTTAATTGTTTTATTTTATCCGGGGTTGATAAGAGGTCATCCATGGTGGCAGTATTTAAATCACGTAAGCGACGGCGCTGTGCTTTAATGCGGCGGATAATTTGCGAACGCTCTTCTTGCTGGTATTGTTTAATAACATCAACATGCAGGTGTTCCTGTACCAATTGAACAAAAATATTATTCTCTTTAAAAAACTGGGGCAGGTAAATGTTTTTGCTGCCTTCATAACATTGTTGGTCAAAATCAATAGGCCTGATTCTAAATTGAATGTTATCAAAATCCTGGCTGATGTCGAATACAAAATTATAACTCCGCATGTCGCCTAGTAAACGAACAAAGCAACGTTCATTAAATTTTACAAACTCCTTCGCAATTTTTTTTACATTAAACTCAGGGTTGTTCAGGTATTTTTTTATAAACATATCGCCTGGTATTCCTGAAATATGTTCTTCTGCCAACGTATTTTCATCCACTAAAAAATTAATCCAGTAAGGCGAAAGCAGGTGCTCTAATTCCATTCCAAATATCCTGGAAGCATCGGCCACTTTTATATAGAAATAATCATACACCTCATTATAGTTGTTCACTATTTTTATCCGGAAAGGCTTGGAGTTTCCAAACAAACAATAATCAATCCTCTCAATGTGCAAATGTTCTTCTGCCTGCGAATGTCCACTCGATTTTAAAATAGAATAAATTCTTTTAAGCCCTGCATGAATTTCATCCGTAAGAACCGGGTTATAAAAAACGGTTTCCCATAAAGTATCTTTTCCATCACTGTCATTTACAGGAATGCTGAAATTAAAATGTTTAAGTGTATTGTAAGATATGGGTAGCGAAAATTCACGGTCATACCTTTTCAAATATTTTTTAAAAGATTTGCTTACTTCAAAGCTTATTTTTTTTTTGCTGATATGGTCAGAGTTTTCCTTTTCCATTTACATATCATGCGATGTTTTTTTGAATCCTTTCCACCATTTACTTTTTTTAATAGCTTCATTAGTACCTGGTGTACTTTTCATTTGTGCATCCACAACTGCAATAACCACCATATTAAAAATAGACCGGATTGAACTGCCTAATTGCAAAACGTGAACAGGTTTTTTTAAGCCCAACAATATAGGCCCAATAGAATCGGCACCACCAATTTCCTGTAATAAATTATAAGCAATATTTCCTGCAGCAAGATTTGGAAAAATCAGGGTGTTTACCTGGCCGTCTAATAATTCGGTAAAGGGATAATTGTCTTTTAAAATTTCTTTGTTAAAGGCTAAAAATCCCTGCACTTCACCATCGCAAATCAACTCCGGATCTTTTGCTTTTACGAGTTCTCTTGCATGCCTTACCAGTTTTGCTTCTTCACCATCGCTGCTGCCAAAGTTAGAGTAGGAGAGCATTGCAATACGGGGCTTAATGTTAAACTGTTTTACTTCCTTGGCTACCAACAAAGTTATTTCGGCAAGTTCTTCGGCAGTTGGATTAAAATTAATGGTGGTATCGGCAAGAAATAATGGGCCTCGTTTTGTAAACATGATATACATGCCTGCAATTTTATTAACGCCATCTTCTGTACCAATTGTTTGTATGGCTGGTTTAATGGTATCCGGATAATTGCGGGTTAATCCACTGATCATACAATCTGCTTCACCGGTTTCTACCATCATGCAACCAAAATAATTCCGGTCCTTCATAATCTTGCAGGCTTCATGCAGGTTCACTCCTTTACGGTTACGTTTTGCAAAAAACAGATCGCCGAATTTTTTTCTGGTTTCTTCATGCTCATCATCTTTTGGATTTATGATGGGCATTTGCGAAAGTTCAATGCCATTTTCTGCAGCAAGTTTATTTATTTTATGAGGATTACCTAACAGTATGGGATACCCAACGCCATCTTCCATTGTCATTTGAGCAACCTTTAAAATTTTTAAATTTTCAGCATCGGCAAATACAACCCTTTTAGGATCTTTCCTTGCTTTGTTACCAATAATTCTGCTGAGCTGGTTATCTAAACCAAGTCGTTTATTTAATGCAAGCGCATAACCTTCCCAATCTGTAATTGGATATTTTGCAACCCCACTTTCCATGGCTGCTTTAGCAACTGCTGGAGCTACACAGGCAAGTAAACGGGGGTCCAATGGTTTTGGAATAATATAATTTGGACCAAATGAAATTGTTTTTTCATTGTAGGCAAGATTCACAATATCCGGTACTGTTTCTTTGGTTAATGCTGCCAAAGCCTTTACAGCAGCAAGTTTCATCGCTTCGTTAATGCCTGTTGCCCTTACATCGAGTGCACCTCTAAAAATATAAGGGAAGCCCAACACATTATTTACCTGGTTAGGATAATCGCTGCGGCCGGTTGCCATAATAATATCCTTACGGGCAGCAGTAGCCGCTTCGTAAGTTATCTCCGGATCCGGGTTGGCCATGGCAAAAACGATTGGATTTTTTGCCATGATTTTTACCATTTCCTCAGTAACAACATTGCCACTGCTAAGGCCTATAAAAACATCTGCATCTTTAAAAGCATTTATCAAAGTATAGTCCTTATACTTTGCAATTGTACAAAAATCTTTTTTAAGATCTTCCACATCAGGCCTTCCTGTATAAAGAATTCCCTTACGGTCGAAAACCATAAAATTGCTGTGCTTTGCACCTAACGAAATATACAATTTCATACAAGCCATAGCTGCGGCACCTGCGCCATTTACAACAAAACGAACTTTCTCTATTTTCTTTTTTTGAATTTCGAGTGCATTAATCAAAGCTGCTGCCGAAATAATTGCAGTGCCATGTTGGTCATCATGCATCACCGGAATTTTCAACTCCTCCTTTAATCGCTGTTCAATATAAAAGCACTCGGGTGCCTTTATATCTTCCAGATTGATGCCACCAAAAGTTGGTTCCAACGACTTTACAATCTGCACAAATTTCTCAGGATCGGTTTCGTTTATTTCGATATCAAATACATCAATATCTGCAAATATTTTAAATAAAACACCCTTGCCTTCCATGACCGGCTTACTGGCTTCAGGGCCAATATTACCCAGGCCTAAAACTGCAGTACCATTGCTGATAACGCCTACCAGATTGCCTTTGGCGGTATATTTATAAACATCTTCGGGATTGGCAGCAATTTCTAAACAAGGCTCGGCAACACCGGGAGAGTAGGCAAGAGAAAGATCTCTTTGTGTTTTTGCTTCTTTGGTAGGAATCACTTCTATCTTCCCCGGTCTTCCTTTTGAGTGATATTCTAATGCTTGTATTTTTCTTAAATCTTTTGACATAGTAATCGTTTATAATCTTCTTTATTATGGTTGCTAAATTTTTAATTTAGAAAAACCAGTTTTATTAATGTTGAAAAAAATTGGTTAATACAATTTTTTTCAGGGGGGCAAGTTACAAAAATCATTTTCAATGAAATAATCTATTGATGCTTACAATTTATATTGTATTACTGCAAGTGTTGTTAAATCAAAGTGGTTGTTATGAATAATCTTGTTAAGTTTGATTTTTAAATTTATTTATGAGAACAAAATTTATTTTAATTAGTATCACATTTTTATTTTCGAATGTATTGTTAGCACAGGATACAGATTCGTTAATGATAAAAAAAATTGCTGATGATGTAATGTTGAATGGGAAGGCGTATGACAATCTTCGGTTTATTTGTAAAAAAATTGGGCCACGTTTAAGCGGCTCCAGTAATGCTCAAAAAGCAGTGGAAGCAACGGCTGTGATGTTAAAAAATGCTGGTGCCGATACCGTTTATATGCAAGCCTGCATGGTGCCACATTGGGTAAGAGGTGCAAAAGAAACAGGATTTATATTGCAAAAAAACGGGGTTAAAAAACAATTGCATTTATGTGCCTTGGGCAACTCAACAGGCACCGGTAATAAAGGAATCAATGCTGAAATTATTGAAGTAAAAAATTTTAAAGAACTGGATCGGTTGGGAATTGAAAACATAAAAGGCAAAATTGTATTTTTTAATTTCCCGATGAATCCAACTTATATACAATCTTTTAAAGCCTATGGCGAAAGTGGCACTTACCGGGTTAAAGGCCCATCAAAAGCAGCACAGTATGGTGCTGTAGCAGTTATGATTCGCTCACTTGCCAGTAACCCCGATGATTTTCCGCATACCGGTGTAACCATTTACAACGATTCGTTTCCAAAAATTCCGGCTGTTGCAATCAGTACAAATGATGCCATTTGGTTGGAGCAGGAAATTGCAAAGAATAAAATGTCAGCATTTTTACAAACCAATTGTAAGATGTTGGAAGATGTTCAATCTTTCAACGTGGTTGGTGAAATAAAAGGTAGCGAATTCCCGGAGCAAATTATAACAGTTGGTGGTCATCTGGATAGCTGGGACCTTGCTGAAGGAGCACAGGATGATGGTGCAGGAATTGTACAAAGTATCGAAGTGCTGAGGGTTTTTAAAGCAACAGGAATTAAACCGAAACGAACCATTAGGGCAGTAATGTTTATGAATGAAGAGAATGGGGGAAAGGGTTCAAAAAAATATCTGGAACTGGCAAAAGAAAAAAAGGAGCAACATTTATTTGCATTGGAAAGCGATGCTGGCGGGTTTACGCCAAGAGGTTTTAGTTTTGATGTTGATCAGAAAAAATTTGAAAATTTTTTAGATTGGAAGAATTTATTTTTCAATTATGGCGTGTATAATTTTTCGAAAGGAGGAAGTGGCGCCGACATTGGCGGCTTAAAAGAAATTGGTGCAACCGTTGCCGGATTAAGCACCGATAGCCAACGCTATTTTGATGTGCATCATGCAGCATCCGATGTGTTTGAAAACGTTAGCAGGCGGGAGTTACACCTGGGTGCTTTAAATATGGCTGCATTAATTTACATGGTAGATAAATATGGGTTATAATAAACTAATACAATTAATTTATGGATGATATTCGCTTTGATTCGATTGTGCCTGAAAAAAAAGGAGGCTTTATAAGATTTATCCGAAAAATGATTTTCGTTTTATTGTTAATTGCCGGCATTTTTATCTGGTGGAAATATTTTTATGTTTTTGGCGAAGGTGTAAAATCCGGCGAATTAAATTATTTGGTAAAGAAGGGAAATATTTTTAAAACCTATGAGGGAAAATTAATACAATCTGGTTTTCGTTCGAAAACTGCAGGCAGTATCCAATCGTATGAGTTTGAATTTTCGGTAGCCGATGACAGCATCGCAACTATTTTAATGAATAATGGCGGCAATTATTTTGATTTGCATTACCGGGAATACAATGCCACATTGCCCTGGAGAGGTTACAGTATTTATGTGGTTGATAAAATTATTTCGATGAAACCTATAGGGCGATAAAATTATTTTGCAAGCAATAAAAATATTACCGGCTTTTTATGAAAGTCGTTTTTTTCATTTTTCCAATCGGCTACTGTTTTTGTTTTTACATTTTCGGCCGTACCGGTAAGGTCTGCAGCAATACAAATGCTGGTAGAAGGTTTGCAGGTTTTTAATAAAGTTTCCAGCAACTGATTATTTCGGTAAGGGGTTTCAATAAAAATTTGAGTGCTGTGTTTCTTTAGCGATTCAATTTCCATTTCCCGGATTGCTTTGGTTCTTTCAGTTATATCAATGGGTAGGTAGCCAATAAATTCAAATTGTTGGCCATTCATACCGCTGGCCATTAAGGCCAACAATATGGAACTCGGCCCTACCAAAGGTTTTACGGTGGCATTCATTTGTTGTGCCACTTCAACCAATACCTGTCCCGGATCGGCAACACCGGGGCATCCGGCTTCGCTTATGATGGCAATGTTTTTTCCATCATTTATTTTTTGACGAAAATTATTTTTTTGTTCTTCCTCTGTTTTATGAATAGTGAACCACTCATAATCATCAATTACAATTTCTTTGCAGATGCTTTTTAAAAAGCGTCGGGCAGTTCTTTCATTCTCTGCAAAAATTACTTTACAGTTTTTTACTGCATCAATAATATATAATGGAATGGTATGAAGTGCATTTTCATCCAATACTGTTGGAACTAAATAAACGATACTGGACATCTTTTTTTATTTTTTTATTTTTAATAAACTTAAGGTGGCAGCAACAACTGCATAACTGGGTGCTAAAACCCAGCCTACAACAAATACAAGGTGCATTACATAAAATACAATGCCATTGCCAATTGCCAGTCCTTTATGTTTACCAATGAGGGCTATGCTTTGTGTTGTAGTAATATTATTTCTTTCACTGCTGTAATCCAACATTGAAAACCCGAGGTAATAACATTCAATTAAAAGTGCAACACAGGGTGTAAACCAACCAATAACCGGGATAAAAGAAAGTATTAAAATTGAAAAAGTATAAACGGTTTGCCACAATGCATTTCGCAATGCCAGTTTAATTCCTCTTCCCATATCTTTTCCTAATTGTAAAAAACTAAAAGGAAAATCTTTCCCTTCAATGATGGCTTCTGTTTTTTCGCTGAGGTATGCAAAAAGTGGAGCGCCAATAATTAGAAATAAGTATTTGAAAAGTGAAAAATAAAAGAGCATTAATACCAACTTCAAAATTACCTGCCCAAAAATAAAAAGGAATTTCAACCAGCCACCTTCAATAGCATCCATCCATTTTGCCAATCCGGTAAAATGTAATAATTGCTGGATAGCCCAGTCGCTGCTGATCCAGAACGAATACATGCCCACAGAAAATAAAATTGCATAAATAATTCCTGGAATTAAAATCCATTTCCATAATCGATGCTTTACAATAAACCAATGTGCATCTCTGTAGGATTGTATAGCGATAATGATTTCTTTTAGCATTCGTTTTTTTCTTCTTTTAGGAATTTTTTTTTAATTAATAATTAATAATTAAAAATGAAGAAT
>JANPAP010000244.1:0-6259 GCA_031429975.1 Chitinophagaceae bacterium | reverse complement strand
GTTTTTGCCGTGGCAAATATTGTTGGCGGAACCATTGTGGTGCCTCATACCAGAAGAGCGGCGGAGTACTGGGAGGAGCTGTTGACTTCAGAATCATAAATCGTTCCGTAATTGATTATTGAGCATTGATTGTTGATTATTGAAAATTTGTTTCGCATAAAAAAATATTCAATACACAATGCTCAACATTCAATATTCAATATTCAATATTCAATATTCAAGTTAAGACAATAAACATCAAGCTTTCAGCAATTGAAAATTGAGCATTGAATGTTAATTATTGATTATTTTCTTTACCAACTTTAAAAAGAATTAGTTCGGATATTCAATACACAATATTCAATGCTTAAGGTTCAAATAAACAGCCAAACCAACGGCTGCTGCCTTATTGATTATTGAGCATTGATTGTTGATTATTGAAAATTAAAATCTTACAAAAAGAAATATTCAATACACAATATTCAATGCTCAATGCTCAAATAAACAGCCAAACCAGAAGGCTGCTTTTCTATTGATTATTGAAAATTGTTTGTTGGTTATTGAAAATTTGTATTTTGTATTTCAAAATCATCATTATGGAAATCAGAAAATATGATCTTGAGGATCGACTTGTTGATTATACCTGCAGAATGATTGATGTTGTTGAAGCACTCCCAAATACAAGAACAGGAAACTATATTGCCGGCCAATTAATCAGATCATGTCATTCCCCCACTTTTAATTATGGAGAAGCACAGGCAGCTGAATCATCAAAGGACTTTATCCATAAAATGGCGGTAGTTTTAAAAGAATTGAAAGAATGCAGAACCGCTTTGAAAATTATCAAAAAGAAAGCATTGATTGTGCCAACAAAAAAGCTTGATGCAGTTTTTAAAGAAACTGAGGAGTTAATTGCCATTGTGGGAAAGAGCGTTTCAACTGCAAAGTTGAAATCTGCCGGGTTGTTAAAAAATACTGTTAACGGTATTACCGATTGAACATTGAATTTTGATCATTGATTATTGAATATTTATTTTAAGTAACTTTATACTCTAACAATAATTTATGTCTGAAACAATTACAGCCGCCCCACTCACTTCAAAAGATTTTGTAACCGATCAAGAGGTACGCTGGTGCCCCGGATGCGGTGATTATTCTATTTTGGCACAGGTTCAAAAAATTATGCCAACGCTTGGCATTCCAAAAGAAAACATTGTAATGATCTCTGGAATTGGCTGCAGCAGCCGCTTTCCTTATTATATGAATACTTTTGGCATGCACAGTATTCATGGTCGGGCAACAGCAGTTGCCAGCGGATTAAAAGCTGCAAGGCCTGAGCTGAGTGTATGGATTGTTACCGGCGATGGCGACGGATTAAGTATTGGTGGCAATCATACCATTCATTTATTAAGAAGAAATTTTGATGTAAACATCTTGTTGTTCAACAACCAGATTTATGGTTTAACAAAAGGACAATACTCACCAACATCCGAACAAAATAAAATTACCAAGAGTACTCCATTTGGCAGTATCGATCATCCATTTAATCCACTGGCATTGGCCATGGGTGCAGAAGCAAGTTTTATTGCCCGTACCATGGATAGAGATCCCAAACATTTACAATCCATGTTACTCCGTAGCCAGGCACATAAAGGCGCTTCGTTTTTAGAAATTTATCAGAACTGCAATATTTTTAATGATGGCGCTTTTGAAATATTTACCGAAAAGAAAAGCAAGCCCGATGAAGTATTATTTTTAGAGCAAGGCAAGCCATTGATTTTTGGTGCTACACAAAACAAGGGGATTAAATTAGTTGGCTTTAGCCCGGTAATTGTTGATTTGGCAGAAGGAGAAAGTACCGATGATTTATGGGTGCATGATGAAAAGGATTTTTACAAAGCACAGATTTTGATCCGCATGTTTGACGACCCAAAACTGGAAGGACATTTACCAAGGCCATTTGGTGTTTTTTACGAAACAGAAAGAGCCTGTTATGAAGATGGGATGGCCATGCAGATTGAAGACGTAATTGCAAAAAAAGGAAAAGGCGATTTAGACAAATTGCTGAAAGGAAATGAAACCTGGACCATCAACTAACACCCCCTCCGCCCCCTGAAGGGGGGGAAACAGCAAAGATTATTTTTTATGATATAATAAAAGAGCCATCAGTTTTTGATGGCTCTTTTATTATCATAATATTTCGATTTGATCTCCGCAACAGTCTCTAAAATAATCAGTTCCCCCTTCAGGGGCAGGGGTAATTATAACAACCTCTTTTCCACTAAATATTCTGCAATCTGCACCGCATTGGTGGCAGCACCTTTTCTTAAATTATCACTCACAATCCAGCAGTTTAAAGTGTTGGCCTGTGTATCATCCCTTCTGATTCTACCTACAAAAGTTTCATCTTTTTCATGAGCCGTTAAAGGCATCGGGTACACACAATTGGCAATATCATCTTCCACAATCACACCCGGCGCTTTGCTTAGTAAATCTCTCAATTCATTTATATCAAAATCATTTTCAAATTCAATATTTACGCTTTCGCTATGGCCACCCATTACCGGAATACGAACGGTGGTAGCAGTTAATTTTATCGAATCATCGCCAATAATTTTTTTGGTTTCATTGGTCATTTTCATTTCTTCTTTGGTATAACCATTTTCCAAAAAAACATCAATTTGTGGAATGGCATTTAAATCAATTTGATATTTATAAGCCATCTCTCCTTCAATTCCATTTCTTTCATTCATCAATTGTTCAACCGCCTTAACGCCGGTACCTGTAACACTTTGATAAGTACTTACTACCACTCTTTTAATTTTATATTTATCATGCAAAGGTTTTAAAACAACCACCAGTTGAATGGTGGAGCAGTTTGGATTGGCAATGATTTTATCCGCTGCGGTTAACACATTTGCATTTACTTCCGGTACAATTAATTTTTTTGTCGGGTCCATCCGCCATGCACTGGAATTGTCAATTACAGTAATTCCTGCAGCAGCAAACAAGGGTGCCAACTCCAACGAAGTACTGCCTCCTGCAGAAAAAATTGCAACTGCCGGTTGGGCATCAATCGCATCCTGGTAACTTACCACCGCATATTCTTTTTCCTTAAAAATTATTTTTTTACCGATCGATCTTTCAGATGCTACCGGAATAATTTCTGTTACCGGAAAATTTCTTTCAGCCAATACCTGCAACATTTTGCTGCCAACAAGGCCAGTGGCTCCAATAACTGCTACTTTCATTTTTTTGTTTGATTTTAATAATTAAAAATAAAAAAGCCTTCCATTTTTGTGGAAGGCCTGAGTATCGTTTTATACAACATTACTATTTACCTTCTTTTTTCAAGTGGCGTTTTAATAATCGTTGTATGTTTTTTGTTCATCATTGAATTACGAAAATAACAACAAAATAGATTCATACCAAAAGCAGTTTTCTTACACACTAAAATTAATTTAGAATAAATATGAAAGAAAATAAATTCAGGGTAATATTTAAAAGCTAAAGTGGGTATCTTTAAAGCAATCAACCAGCTAATTATGAAATTTAAATTTATATCGATTATTGCCCTGATACTTTTTGTTTCTTCCGTTGGCAAGGCGCAGGTTTTTGACAACTTCAGCGACGGCAATTTTACCGCAAACCCAGCATGGACAGGCAATACATCCGACTGGATTGTAAACAGCTCATCGCAACTGCAAAGCAATAATTTAGTTGTTAACAGCAGTTTTTATTTAAGCACTGCCAACACATTGGCCACAACAACCCAATGGGAATTAAATGTAAACCTAACCTTCAACACCAGTTCTACAAATTATGTCGATATTTTTTTAACGGCTTCTGCAAGCGATTTATTGGCCAGCACTACATCTGGATATTTTGTTCGCCTGGGTGGAACAGCTGATGAAATCAGTTTATACAGAAAAAATGCCGGCGGTACAATTACCTTACTGATTGATGGTACAGATGGCGTTTTAAATACCAGTAATAATGTTCTAAAAATTAAAGTGATTCGGAATGCGGCCAATTTATTTACATTATTCAGGGATATTACCGGAACCGGAAATTCGTATATAAGCGAAGGAACCGTAACAGACGCAACCTTTAACAGCTCCGCATTTTTTGGCATTGCAGTAAAGCAAAGTACCGCTAGTTTTTTTCAACGGCATTTTTTTTCCAACATAGAGGTTAAGCCATATGCACCCGATCTTACGCCTCCTGTAATTGTAAGCGCAACAGCCATTTCAAATGCTGCTGTGGATGTTTTATTTAATGAGCCGCTTGAAAATGCCAGTAGCCAGGTGGCTGCTAATTATGTAGCCAACAATCCCATAGGAAGCCCTGCTACCGCAACTATCGACGGAGTAAACAATGCCCTGGTTCATTTAGTTTTTGCCAATAGTTTTCCCAATGGTACTACCAATACACTGGTTGTAAATGGCGTAAAAGATCTTGCCGGAAATGCCATCAGCAATGGTACTGCTACTTTCTTTTTTTATACCCCCAAGCAATATGATATTGTAATTGATGAGTTGATGGCCGATCCAACACCACAGGTTGGTTTACCCAACAGCGAATGGATTGAATTAAGAAATACATCTAACTTCCCCATTAATTTACAAGGCTGGAAAATTGGAGATGCAAGCGGACTGAGTGGCCCTCTTCCTAATTTTATTTTACAGCCCGATAGCTTTTTAATTGTTTGCACCAGCAGTGCTGTTAGTGCTTTGGCAGCATTTGGAACAACCTTATCTGTTACCAGTTTTCCATCCTTGGATAATGCAGGTGAATTATTATATGTACAATCCAACAAAGGAAATATCATACACAGTTTACAATACAGCGATAGCTGGTACAGAAATGATTTAAAAAAAGATGGTGGCTGGACTTTGGAAATGATCGATACAAAAAATCCTTGCAGTGGTGCCAGCAATTGGAATGCCAGTACAGATAATAAAGGTGGAACCCCCGGTAAGAAAAATGCAGTAGACGCTGTTAACCCGGATGCGATTGCACCCAAATTAATAAGGGCATATGCAACAGACAGCCTGAATATAGTATTGTTATTTGATGAACCCTTAGATAGCCTGAAAGCTGCTACAGCAATCAATTACAGCATCAGTGATGGTATTGGCATACCTGCAACTGCAAGTACATTACCGCAGGCTTTTACAAGAGTAACCTTAAAATTAGCAACCGCATTACTTCGCAATAAAGTTTATACTATCACTGCTCAAAACATAACCGATTGTGCCGGAAATAATATCGGTACAAAAAACACTGCAAGAGTTGGATTAAAAGAAATTGCAGATAGTTTAGATGTTATTGTAAACGAAATATTATTTAATCCACCTTCTAACGGATATGATTATGTTGAAATTTATAACCGCAGCAATAAAATAATCGACCTTAACCAAACCTATATTGCCAACAGAAATACATCTGGTAATGTGAGCAGCATTTCGTTGTTAAGTCCGGAAACATATTTATTTTTTCCGCAGGAATTTTTAGTAATTACTTCAAACCCTGCTTGGGTTAAGAGTGCCTACATCACACAAAATCCGGATGCATTTATTACCCTTAGCAGTATGCCTTCTTTTAATGATGATAAAAGCAATGTGATACTGTTGAATGCCCAGGGAAAAATTACCGATGAATTAGCTTACAGCGATAAATGGCATTTTAAATTATTGGATAATAAAGAAGGCGTAGCCCTTGAAAGAATCGATTATAATGCTCCAACACAATTGGAGGAAAACTGGCACTCGGCTGCAACCAGTGTAAATTATGGCACACCTACTTACAAAAACTCTCAGTTCCGTATTAATGATGGCGTACAAGGTGAAGTAACCATATCTCCTGAAATTGTTACGCCAGATAATGATGGCATGGATGATTTTGCTACTGTAAATTATAAATTTACTGAACCCGGTTATGTAGCCAGTATAACCATTTTTGACGCCAGTGGAAGGCCCGTTCGATATTTACAACGCAATGCATTATGTGGTGGCAGTGGCAGTTTCCGCTGGGATGGCCTGGGCGAAAAAAATCAATTATTAGCAACCGGTGTTTATGTGGTGCTTACCGAAATTTTCAATTTAAAAGCTGTTAAAAAAACTTTTAAAACCCCCATTGTTTTGGCAAGAAGAAACCAATAAAAAATAAACTTGTATTATAAATAAAATAAATTCTATCTTACTCTTGTTAAACAAAGCCTGACCATTAACGTTAGTCTTTGTTTTTTCTTAGGCTTACTGAAACTGTTAAATCCAAA
>JANPAP010000243.1:0-3742 GCA_031429975.1 Chitinophagaceae bacterium | reverse complement strand
TAGATGCTTATTTGGATGGGCAATTAGATAACTGGGGTGGTCATTGCGGCAGGGCTGATGATTATCACTACCATACGGCACCCTTACATTTATATAGTCAAACAACGGCAACCTTACCCATTGCATTTGCGTTGGATGGCTTTGCTGTTTATGGAAATACAGAACCGGATGGCTCCTCTATGTTTGCATTAGATGGCAACCATGGCCACTATGGCAATAACGGCACTTATCATTATCATGGCACTGCAACTGCACCGTATATGATTGGCAATATGGTTGGAGTGGTAACTGAAGATGCAACCTTACAAATTATTCCTCAGCCTGCTGCTAGACCTATAAGACCAGCAGGAACGCCTTTATCTGGCGCAACTATTATCAATTGCCAGCCAAATAATACCAATACCGGTTATAATCTTACTTATACAAAAACGGGGCAAAATTATCAGGTAAATTACAATTGGGCCGACTCAACCACTACCCTTAGTAAATACACATTTAATTTTATCAACCCAGGCAGTACAACTGTATCAGTGTATGCAGGTTTTTCACAATCGCAATGCAGTGTTCCTACAGGTACTACACAAAGTGGTGAATCAAAAACAATGATTCGCTTGCCAGACACTGGCGAAATAACCGGCTATACTGCTACTTTTGGAGAGGATGCAGACTATTTAATTAACACGCCCTTTTTTATCAATAATGGCAATGGCACAGTAACCGATACTATTACAGGGCTGATGTGGCAAAAAACAGACGGCGGTGAAATGACCATTGAAAATGCCAGAATTTATTGTGATACACTAACATTGGGCGGGTATACCAACTGGAGATTACCTGATGCCCATGAGGGTTTTAGTATCTTGAACCAACAATATGCAAATCCTGCCCTGGATGTAAATTATTTTACCACTTCAACTGCACAATACTGGTGGACAAGTACTGTTCAAATAAATGACAGTTCAAAAATTTGGACTACCAATGCAGGGGGCGGTGTTGGTAATAAACCAAAAATAGAAACCATCAGTGCTGGGGGAAGTTTCAGGTATCATGCAAGGGCAGTAAGAGATGTAACGACTCCGCTAACCGTTGTTAGTCATTTTACCAATAACATTAATGGAACGGTAACAGACAATTTTACCAATTTAATCTGGCAAAAAACTCCTGCTGCCGACAGCCTAAGTTGGATAAATGCTTTATTATATGCCGATACCCTTTCATTTGCAGGCATTACAGAATGGAGATTGCCCAACATCAAAGAACTGCAATCCATTAATAATGAAAAGTTGAGCAACCCTTCAGTTGATACCAATTATTTTAAAGTAATCAATAACAAAAAATTCTGGTCATCCACCACCTTACCAAATCAAATAGCAGAAGCCTGGTATTTAAATAACCGGTTTGGAATAACTTCCTATGATTTAAAAACCAATAAAGACTATGTTATTTGTGTAAGCTCAGGTGCCAGTTATATTTTTAATGGAAACGGAAATTGGGATATTGCATCTAACTGGCTCAACAATAAAATTCCGCCAACCATTTTACCTGCGGGTTACAGTATTCTAATTGATCCAATAACAGGTGGACAATGTGTGCTCAATATTACGCAGCATATATCTCGTGGAGCTGGGATTAGTGTTAATCCGGGAAAAAACATGTTAATTCAAGGATATTTAATACAACAATAATCCTTCTAATACCAGCAATGAGTTTTTTTGAAACAGCAAGACAGTTTTTAACACTGGGTTTTACTCATGTTATACCATTTGGATTTGACCATATACTCTTTATCCTTTGTTTATTTTTAACAGGCAGTAATACCCGCAATTTAGTAATAATGTGTACTGTTTTTACAGTAGCGCATAGTATTTCACTTGGCCTGGCAGCTACAAGTTATATTTCCATAAATACAAAAATTACAGAACCATTAATTGCATTATCTATATTGGTAGCATCTATTCAAAATATTGTAACCAAAAAAGTAACCCATTGGAGGCTGTTCTTAGTTTTTATTTTTGGGTTGATTCATGGGCTTGGATTTGCAGGGGCCCTTAATGCAGCCGGATTGACTGGCGACCATTTTATTTCTTCTCTTTTATTATTTAATGTTGGTGTAGAACTTGGTCAAATTGCAGTGATCATTGCTGCATATTTTTTAATAGGCAAATGGTTTGCAAAAAAAACCTGGTATCAGGAAAAAGTAGTCTACCCTTTGTCGAGTATCATTGCTTGTATTGCATTGTATTGGTTGATTGAGCGCATACTGCAATAAATGATTTTTTGAGGTCTGCTTCCAGAGAGAAAAGCTTAACGAACCAGCAGTGAGCAATTGAAAAAAATTAAATCAGGATATAATTAAAGTTTGTTTGTCAACATGCATTTGCATCTTATTTAAAAATTCCCAGAGGTCCATCATCTGTTCAATTTTTTCCACCACCAAAATTCCATTTTTACCTACCTGTTTCAGTTTGCCTTTATTGGTACCATTTTGCAAAAAGTGTAGGATGCCGGTAAATGTTTCGCTCTGAAAAAATGGCGAATCCGGATTACTAACAAAAAAACATTTAAGCGTATCGTTCTTTAAAAACAATTTCTCGAAACCCAGTTCCAC
This sequence comes from Chitinophagaceae bacterium, assembly GCA_031429975.1. GTDB lineage: Bacteria > Bacteroidota > Bacteroidia > Chitinophagales > Chitinophagaceae > Ferruginibacter. The sequence goes on along the minus strand of JANPAP010000243.1, from coordinate 1,134 downwards.
TGCTATTTTCCTTACCCGTACAGTTGTAAATAAATCTTCAACAACGGCAGGGATGGTACCAAATCGATCCAACATTTCTTTATGAAAATCTTGCAGGTCTTTTTCATTTTCGCAATTATCCAGTCGGGAATAAAGACTTAATCTTTCGGTAATACTTTCTACATAACTGTCGGGTATCATTATTTCCAAATCGGTATCAATACTGCAATCGGTAACAAAATCATCCTGTTGTTGAATTTCATCTTTAAACAAATCTCTGAAACTGGAACGCTTTAATTCTTTAACGGCTTCGTCTAATATTTTTTGGTACATTTCAAAACCAATCTCGGCAATAAAACCACTTTGTTCGCCACCCAACATATTGCCGGCGCCACGTATGTCCAGGTCTCTCATCGCAATCTGGAAGCCACTTCCAAGGTCGCTGTATTGTTCTAATGTACTTAATCTTTTGCGGCTATCGGTAGGCAAAGTGCTCATGGGTGGCGCCATCAAATAACAAAAAGCTTTTTTATTGCTACGGCCTACACGGCCTCTTAACTGGTGCAAATCACTCAGGCCAAACTGCTGTGCATTGTTTACAATAATGGTATTTACATTAGGAATATCCACGCCGCTTTCAACAATATTGGTACATACCAACACGTCGTATTTCTTATCCATAAAATCCAGGATGGTATCTTCCAACTGGTCACCATCCATTTGTCCGTGTGCATAAGCAATGCTGACGTCCGGGCAAAGCCCTTGTATCAATCCTTTCATTTCGGGCAATCCGTTTACCCGGTTATGAATAAAGAAAACCTGGCCACCTCTTTCGGTTTCGTAATAAATAATATCCCGAATGGCGTCTTCATTAAAAACCATTACTTCGGTTTGTATGGGTTGCCGGTTAGGTGGTGGGGTGTTGATAATACTCAGGTCTCTGGCGCCCATTAAACTAAACTGCAAGGTTCTTGGTATTGGGGTAGCCGTTAAAGTTAGTGAGTCAACAGTAGTTCGTAATTGCTTTAATTTTTCTTTTGCCGACACGCCAAATTTTTGTTCCTCATCAATAATCATGAGGCCCAGGTTTTTAAACTGCACCTCTTTTCCTAACAGAGAATGGGTGCCTATAATGATGTCGATTTTTCCTTCGGC
>JANPAP010000242.1:0-2437 GCA_031429975.1 Chitinophagaceae bacterium | reverse complement strand
GGTTCAATCATAATTAGCTTTGCTCCAAATTTCCGTTGGGTTAATGCTGGCTCATTTTATACCCTAACTATGGTTAATTTTAAAATCACCCGTGTGTCTGATGGTAAAAGCATCGTCTTTAACGGTGAGAAAAAAATTACCAATGTGTCCGGAGGTAAATTGCGCAATTTAGCTACAAGAACAACTCCGATAGTACATGAAATTACCAGTGCAGGTATGACGGTTACTTTTGATAATGGTACACAACGCAGTTGGCAGATTGCAAAACGCAGAACCTATACTTACGATAATGGAATTGTGTTTGCAGTTACCGGTATCGCAGCACAAGGAGGTGGTATTGCTGAGTGGGGCATTAACAGAAACAATTATAGTTTTACAAATGCCATTTTAGAACCAATGACTGTTAAGCAAAGTTGTAATTTCCGTTTAGTAAGTGGAAAAGCACAACACATTAGTAATGGCAGAACAGTAACTGCAACCTATGGCTTAGATGCTGCAGGAGTTCCTGTTACCAGCTGTCCTACTGGTCCGTTTTACTATAAAGTAGTTTGGACCAATGCTGCTGGATTATCTTATACAGTTATTGCAGCGTATTAATATTTTTAGATTTGTTATAGAACAAAAAACCGCAAACTAAAAGTTTGCGGTTTTTTGTTTTTATTATTTTGTAAAATTAAACTCCCAATTTTTCTTCTAACTCCATTACTTTTTCAAATACGATTTCGTATTCTTTATTTAAATCCACCAAAGAAGCATTTACCTTTTTATAATCCGACTCTGTTTTTTGAAATTTATCTCTGTCGGCATAATTTTCTGGGGCTGCCATTGCGGCTTCCAAAACCAGTTTTTGTTTATTTAAACTGGCAATGTTTTCTTCTACTTGTTTAAAACTGGTTTTATATTTTTGATATTCTTTTTTTAATTCTTTGTCAATAGAACTGTTGACAGTTTCGGATTTGATGTTTACAGGTTGTGCTTGTTTTGCTACAACTGCTGTTTGCTTTTCGCTGTTGGCTTTTGCATTTTCGGCCGCCTTTTGTTCTTTTATTTTTTCGGCAACCCTGCGTTCTTTCCAGTCTTCCCATTCGGCATAAGTTCCTTTAAATTCTACAATTTTATGGTCCTCAATTTCCCAGATTTTATTGGCAATTTTGCTGATAAAATACCGGTCGTGACTTACCAATACAATGCTGCCTTCATATTTATTTAATGCATCAATCAGCAATTCCACCGAGTGCATATCCAGGTGATTGGTAGGTTCATCCAGCATCAAAAAATTGGCTTTGCTTACAATGGTTTTTGCCAATGCAACTCTTGCCTTTTCGCCACCACTCAATACTTTAATTTTTTTATCTACATCATCGCCACTAAATAAAAAACAACCCAACAAACTCCGCAATTCCAAATCGGTTTTGCCACTGCGGCTTTCTTTCATTTATTCCAGTACATCGTTATTGATGTTCAATGCTTCTAATTGATGCTGTGCATAAAAAGATTCTTCAACATTATGACCCCAAATTCTATCGCCGGTAAATTGCTCCGTGCCTGCAATAATTCTTAGCAACGTACTCTTACCTTTTCCGTTGGCTCCAATCAATGCAATTTTATCTCCCCGGTCAATTTCGGCACCGGTGTTTTCCATAATTTTTATGTCTCCAAAACTTTTGCTGATGTGTTTCAGTGTACATAAAACACGGCCGGGTTGTTTGTCAATCATGAAATTTATTTTCATGTTGGGTCTTTCCAGTTCTGCATTTTCAATTCGGTCCAGCTTGTCTAGTTTTTTTACAATACTTTGTGCCATGGCTGCTTTGCTGGCCTTAGCTTTAAAGCGTTCCACCACTTTTTCCTGCTGGCGAATGTAGTCCCGTTGGTTTTCGTAAGCCTTTTGTTGTATGTCTATCCGTAATGCTTTTTCGGTTTGGTAGTAAGAGTAATTGCCGGTATAAAAATGCAATTGTTGTTGATACAGTTCCACAACTTTATTTACCATCCTGTCTAAAAAATACCGATCGTGACTTACCACCACAACAGCTCCCTGGTAATGAATTAAATATTTTTCCAGCCACTCAATACTTGGTAAATCCAAGTGGTTGGTAGGTTCATCCATTAACAAAACATCGGGCTTCATCAAAATCATTTTTGCCAATAAAACCCTCATGCGCCAACCTCCACTAAAAAGTTTGTAAGGCTTTTGTAAACTTTCGTTGGTAAATCCAAGGCCTTGTAAAATCTCTTCTGTTTTATGATGAATATTGTATCCATCTAATACATCCAGTTCGTGTAATTTATCTGTGTATTGAATGGCTAAACTTTCGTCGCCAGTTCTTTCAAGCTCAATGCCAATTTCTTCAATTTCTTTTTCCAGTTGTAATACTCTTTCAAAAGCACCCATGGCAACTTTTAATATCGAATCTTCTGTATCAAAACTCAACAG
>JANPAP010000241.1:0-5020 GCA_031429975.1 Chitinophagaceae bacterium | reverse complement strand
CTCACGCCGAATGGGTGTATAGAGCTTTAGTGCTGCTAGTTATTTCTTGCCCCTGTGGACTTGTAATTAGTATCCCCCTAGGTTATTTTGGGGGAGTTGGTGGAGCCGCAAAAAGAGGAATACTTGTTAAAGGCTCTACTTTTCTAGATAGCTTGGCAATGGTCAAAGCTGTTGCCTTTGATAAAACAGGCACACTAACAAAAGGGCAGATGACGGTAAGCAATTTTGAATGCAACATTGAAACTGATTTATTTAAACAAATCATTTTTTCGATGGAGAAATATTCCAATCACCCAATTGCAAAAACCATTGTGCAGGAATGGAAACAAAGCAATACCATCTCTTGGAAAAAAATTGAAGAAATAAAAGGGTTGGGAATTGTTGCCACAGATCAACAAGAAAATAATTACCAGTTGGGCGCTTACAAAATTGCCAAACACTTAACGGCTGATAACAGTCACAATGCCTATCTTATAAAAAATAATGAGTTGATTGGCTGGTTTGATATGGAAGACGAAATAAGACCAGAATCAAAAACGGTAATCAATTATCTGCACAGCAAAAACATAAAAACAATTTTATTAAGTGGCGACACATTGACGAGGGTAAATAAAATTGCCAAACAATTAGGGATAGATGAAGTTTATGCAGAAAAAACACCGGACGAAAAATTAAAAATAGTTGAAACCTTAAATTCAAACACGCCGGTAGCCATGGTGGGTGATGGTATTAACGATGCACCTGCATTGGCAAAAGCAACCATCGGCATTTCTTTAAGCGAAGCCTCGCAACTGGCCATGCAAAGTGCCCAGGTAGTTTTAATGAATAATGGCATTGAACATTTACCGCTTGCATTAGGTTTGGGAAAACACACATTTATTACCATCAAAGAAAATTTATTCTGGGCTTTTCTTTATAATGTGGTAGCCATTCCGGTTGCAGCTGTTGGTTTGTTGCAACCCGGCATTGCTGCGCTGGCAATGGGTTTCAGCGATGTGGTGCTGGCCATAAATTCCATCCGTTTAAATTATAAGAAAGTAATTTAATTTCAGGCTGTAAATTTATTGATTGACTACACAGCAAATTTTAAAAACTTATTGGGGTTTTGATGCTTTTCGTCCGTTGCAGGAAGACATAATAAATGCCGTTCTGGATGGAAAAGATTGCCTTGCTTTATTGCCAACCGGCGGAGGTAAATCCATTTGCTTCCAAGTACCTGCAATGGCGCAGGATGGCATTTGTCTGGTGATAAGTCCATTAATTGCATTGATGAAAGACCAGGTAGAAAACCTGAAACGAAAAGGCATACTGGCGCTGGCAGTTTATTCGGGCATGAGTTTTATTGAAACAAAAAAAACATTACAAAATGCGGCCCATGGCAATTACAAGTTTTTGTATGTATCTCCCGAAAGATTAGAAACCAATTTATTTCTGGAGTATTTGCCTGCAATGCAAATAAATTTAATTGCGGTTGATGAAGCACATTGCATTTCGCAATGGGGCTACGATTTCAGGCCGCCTTATGTACGCATCAGTAATATCAGGGCACAGTTGCCCGGCATACCGGTAGTAGCATTAACCGCATCTGCAACAAAAAATGTACAGGATGATATTTGCGAAAAATTATTGTTTACCGAATCGCAACAACGGTTTCAACAATCATTTGAAAGACCCAATCTTTCCTACAGCGCATTCAACAGTGCTTCCAAACAAAATAAATTGATTGAGATTTTACAAAATGTAAAAGGCAGCGCCATCGTTTATTGTAAGAGCCGAAAACACACCAAGGATGTTGCTGATTTACTAAATCTGAATCGAATTAATGCAGCATTTTATCATGCAGGATTAAGCTCTGCAGATAGGAATACCCGACAGGAAAGTTGGATCAATAATAACACCCGGGTAATTACCAGTACCAATGCATTCGGTATGGGAATCGATAAACCCGATGTTAGAGTTGTAGTACATTATGATGTGCCCGATTGCCTGGAAAATTATTACCAGGAAGCAGGCAGGGCAGGCAGGGATGGTAAAAGAGCATATGCAGTTTTATTATTTAATCAAAAAGAACTGCAAAATCTGGAGGAACAAACCAATTTCCGATTTCCAGATAGGACCGTAATAAAACAAGTATACACAGCCGTTATGAACCACCTGCAGATTCCTGCTGGAAGTGGAGAAGGAATTAGTTACGATTTTGATCTCGGTGTGTTTTCAACTGCATTTAAAATTGATGCACTTACTGCCAACTATGCCATCAAAACACTGGAACAGGAAGGGTTATTGGTTTTTAATGAAAGTTTTTATAAACCTTCAACACTTGTTTTTACCTGCGATAAAAATCAGTTAAATGAATTTGAAAATCAACATCCCGATTTGGAGCCAACAATAAAAGCTTTGCTACGATCTTACGAAGGTATTTTTGATTTCCCTGCTTCTATCAATGAAACCATGCTGGCCAATTTTAGCCGACAACAAAAAGATATTGTTGGCCGACACTTAGTTCTATTAAATCAGTTTGGAATAGTTGCCTACAATCCTCAAAAAGAAAAGCCACAAATAACGCTTTTACAAAACAGGATGTATGCCGATAGTTTTATAATTAATCTTGATAATTATTTGTTGCGGAAAAATCAATTTGAAGAAAGGGTAAAATTTATTACCTCATTTACCAATAACAGCCTGCAATGCCGCAGCAGAATTATTGCCAATTATTTTAACGACAAAACCACAAAAAATTGTGGCATCTGCGACAATTGCATCAATCAAAAAATAATTGAAATAAGCGATGTTGAATTTAATGAAATTGCAACGCATATTTTTAATGGCATCAACCTTCAAAAAAATAATATGCAGCAATTATTAGCAGCTAGTAAGGCAATTAAAAAAGAAAAATTTTGGAAAGTTTTTACTTTTTTAGAATCTGAAAAAAAGATTACAGTAAATAAAAATGGAGAGCTGATTGTTTTAAACAGCAAATTGTAAATGGCAGTTCTGAAAATAAAAAAAGGGACCAAGATAGAAATCTAGTCCCGCTTTAAAATCCAATATCCTATGAAAAACCGAAACGAAGATAGGGAGTTACAATTTATTATACAAAAAAAATAAGACTGTTTTTTAAAAACACTACAAATGGGGTATACTTTTGAAGAGTGGAACAATACCCATAACTGCAATGAATTCAATTAATTACAATGCACTAAAAATTTGACTTAATTAATTTGATGCTGCTTTATTAATAAATTAATCCATTAAATTGATCGACTAAAAATGTCGAATCAGTTATACTGGAACTAAGCATTATTGAGGTGCCAACAAGAAATTAAAACCACTTAGTACTTTTAGATTTACTCCTTCCACCCAAACCCAAAGAACCCAGCAAGGATCGCACAATGGTAGTGCCTGCTGTACGTAACATACTTTTTACAATAGTATTGTTGGCCATTTTTTCTATGGCAGATGGTGCTTCTTTTTTTCCAGTTGATTTTTCTTCAGTTACTTGAGCAGATTGCTCAGCGGCCTGTTGCAATTTGGCAGTTAATATTTCGTAAGCGCTGTTACTATCAATTACCTGGTTGTATTTTGCAACCAATCTCGACTTTGAATTTATGGCATCAATTTCATTTTGTGCCAGAATATCCATCCGGCTTCTGGGGGCACATAACATGGTATGCACTAGCGGTGTTGGAATTCCTTTTTCATTTAATAAAGTAAGAAACGCCTCACCAATGCCAAGTTGTGTAATCAGATCTTCCGTTTTATAAAAATTGGTTTCGGGATAATTTTCTGCAGTTTGCTTTATAACTTTTCTGTCTGCCGCAGTAAATGCCCTTAACGCATGTTGCACTTTTAAACCAAGTTGTGCCAATACACTTGCAGGCACATCCATTGGGTTTTGTGTACAAAAGAAAATACCAATTCCTTTGGAGCGGATTAATTTAATGATGGTTTCAATTTGTTGCAACAAAGCCGAATTGGCTTCCTGAAATATCAGGTGAGCTTCGTCAATAAACATCACCAGTTTGGGCTTATCCAAATCGCCTTCTTCGGGGCAGGATGCATACAGTTCTGATAACATCTGTAACATAAATGTTGAAAACAATTTCGGCTTATCCTGCAAATCGGTTACCCTTAAAATATTAATCATACCCCGGCCTCGTTGATCAATCCGCATTAAATCATCCACTTCAAAACTGCGTTCCCCAAAAAACTGATCGGCGCCCTGCTGCTGCAATTCAATCACTTTTCTTAAAATGGTTCCGGTACTGGAGGTAGAAATTTTGCCATAAATTTTTTCAATTTCGGTCTTGCCTTCATCGCCGATATATTGCAATACTTTTATAAAATCTTTTAAATCGAGCAAGGGCAATTGGGTATCATCACAATATTTAAAAATCATTGCAACCACGCCACCTTGGGTATCATTCAACTCTAAAATTTTGCTTAGTAAAACCGGACCAAACTCACTAACAGTAGCTCTTAAATGAACACCATCTTTCCCGGTTAATGTAAGCAGTTCAACCGGAAACAAGTCCGGCTTAAATTCCATATTCAGTTTTTGATACCGGTCAACAATTTTATCGTTTGTAGCACCTATTGCGGCTATCCCACTCAAATCGCCTTTAATATCCATCATCAAAACAGGTATACTGGCATCGCTAAGTGCTTCGCTGATAACCTGCAGGGTTTTTGTTTTTCCGGTACCGGTTGCTCCTGCAATTAACCCGTGCCGGTTCAATGTTTTTAATGGCAAATAAACGCCTGCTTCTGCAATTACCTCTCCATCCAAAATACCGGCACCAATTTTTACCGATTCGCCTTTAAAACTATAGCCATTATTTATTGCCTGTACAAAGGCTTCTTTATTTGCCATAAAAAAATTTTATGAAAGATACTAAGGCTGATGGAAAATAAATTCAATTTTTTTTATACTGAACTGACTGCGGTAAATCATTCTTTAACAAAAAATTAGTCAGTTTATAAGCAAATAAAATTGTTTCAAAATTGATGTAGCTAATAT
>JANPAP010000240.1:0-9427 GCA_031429975.1 Chitinophagaceae bacterium | reverse complement strand
ACCTAATCAGGTTATAAGGCTTTTTTGTTTTAATGAAAAATAAAAAGATCAGATTACAGAGCTGGTACAACATTCATGCTCCTTTTATTTTTTTTGTAAACAATTTTCTGCCCTATTAAAAAGTTTTTTATAAAGTTAAAAGGGTGTATTTAAAATTGTCGCAGTTCAATAAAGGGTTGCCAACCTTTTATAAAGCGTATTTGGTTTAAAGGAACCTACCCAAGGTTGGCAACCCTTGCGACAATTTTAAATGCACCTGCCCGGCTTCTGCCTACATTTGCAAAACATTCAAAAACAAAACAAGCATTCCGATTTGTAATGAACACTACCTATCTCCTGCTGGGAAGCAATATGGGCAACAGTTTGCAGAAGTTATTAATCGCTGCAAGAGAAATCGAATTTTATATCGGGTCAATAATTCGACAATCAAGCATGTATGCCACTGCTGCCTGGGGCAATACCCATCAACCCGATTTTTTAAACCAGGTAATTGTTGTGGAAACTGCATTAACAGCGCAGACCTGCATGAAAATAATTTTACAAATTGAAAAAGATATGGGCAGAAAAAGAACTGTAAAAAATGCCCCCCGGATAATTGATATCGATATTTTGTTTTTTGACAAACAAATTATCAAAGAAAAAAACTTAATCGTTCCACATCCCGAAATTCAGAACCGCCGTTTTGTTTTAATACCATTAAATGAATTGGTTCCAAATTTTATTCACCCTGTTTTGCAACAAAACATCCACCAATTACTAACAAATTGTTCTGATAAACTGAATGTGAAAAAATTTTGATTGTTCAACTGCTGATTACTCTTATTTTGCGTCCGGTAAATTATGAAGTACAATTTTGTTACAATAGAAGGAAACATCGGAGCCGGTAAAACTACATTGGCCAGCATACTCAGCAAACATTATAATGCCAGGTTGATTTTAGAAGAATTTGCAGACAATCCCTTTCTGCCAAAATTTTATGAAAACCCCGACCAGTACGCCTTTCCGGTAGAATTGTTTTTTATGGCCGAAAGGTACAAGCAATTGAAAGACCTGCTGCAGACAAAAGATATGTTTCAGAATATTACTGTTTCTGATTACCTGTTTACCAAATGCCTGCTGTTTGCAAAAGTGAATTTACCCAACGATGAGTTTCGGCTATACCAAAAATTGTTCGACATTATCAACCCTCAGATTGTACAACCAGATATATTAATTTACCTGCACACACCGGTAAATAAATTAAAAGAAAATATAAAAAAACGAAACAGGGATTATGAACAAAGCATCCCCAGCGATTACCTGTTTCAGTTGCAGGAAACCTATACCCAATACATAAAACAGCACAATATAAAAACCCTTTTTATCGACGCCAGTAATGCCGATTTTTTAGAAAATGAAGCACATGTAAAAATTGTATTGGATGCACTGGATAAGGAATACGAAAACGGACAACACTATATAACCCTTCCTTAAAATTAACATCAACCTTTTATTTAATGGATTGTAATTACTTTTGTAACAAAAAAATTACAACTGTTGAATTACTCCCCGATTGATGTTTTAAGAATTACTGAATTCAGAAATTTTGTTGCAGGCCGTTTTGTTTTCATCATGGGCCTTCGCATGATGAGTACATTGGTGGCATGGTGGATGTATGAACTTACCGGCGATGCATTTTACATTGGCTTAATTGGCCTTGCAGAAGCCGTACCCGCTGTTGGGCTTGCATTGTACGCCGGTTACATTATTGATAAAAATGAAAAAAGAAAATTATTATTGCGAACCGTTTTTCTTTTTGGGCTATGTGCAATTGTTTTATTAGGCGCCAGTACCAATTGGTTTCAAAAAGAATTTGGCAATAAACTCATCATCCTTTCCATTTACTTTATTATTTTTTTAACGGGTTGTATCCGGGCATTTTCGGGGCCCAGTTTTAGCGCCATCATTGCATCGCTGGTACCAAGGCCCATGTTGATCATTGCCTCCCAACTCAGTTCTACCAGTTGGTTAATTGCCAGTATTACCGGGCATGCAGCTGCAGGTTTTTTAATTGCCTGGTTTCATACCACCGGAACTTTTATTGTGGTGATCAGTTTAATATTTACAGGATTTTTATTTTTACGAAAACTCACGGTAAAGCCTCCGGGCATGAGTGCCGAAAAGAAAACACTGGAAGCAGTAAAAGAAGGCATTGCCTATGTATTTAAAACAAAAGAAATTTTAGCGGCATTATCACTGGATCTATTTGCCGTTTTATTTGGCGGTGCAGTTGCATTAATTCCTGTGTATGCAAAAGACATTTTGCATGTAGGGCCAATCGGTTTTGGCTGGCTGAATGCCGCTACAGATATTGGTGGCATATTTATGGTGATCGGTCTCACCATATCTCCATTAAAAAGAAAACAGGGATTAAAACTGATGTTTGCTGTAGCAGGTTTTGGATTGTGTATCATTGTTTTTGGAATTTCAAAATTGTATTGGGTTTCTTTTGTAGCCTTATTATTCAGTGGGGTATTGGATGGCGTTAGTGTAGTGGTTCGTAGCAATATCATCCAGCTAAAAACACCCGATGAATTAAGAGGCAGGGTATTAAGTGTAAATTCCATGTTCATTAATTCTTCCAACGAAATTGGCCAGTTCGAAAGTGGTGTAATGGCTAAATTAATGGGCGTAATCCCATCCGTAGTTTTTGGAGGCTGTATGACAATATTTGTTGTTGCTACAACCTGGTTTAAAGCGCCGTCATTAAAAAAACTGGAATATTGATCATTTAAAAAATTCCTTTGTATAATACTCTTTCAACCTTTCTGCATCAAATGCATTGATAGTTTTGTAAATTGATAAAAATAAATCTTAAAAAATATTTTATGCAACGCAGATCATTTATAAAAAACTCCGGACTTCTTTTAGGATCATTGGCATTGTTAAGCAATCAATCGCTGGCGCAATTTCTTGCAGACCCGGAATGGAAAATAAAAATGCTGACAGATGAAATTGGCATTTTTACAGAAAAAGGCGGCACTATTTTATTTATGATTTCGAATGAGGGGATTGTAATTGTAGACAGCCAGTTTCCGGAAACATCGCAACATTTAATTGATGAACTGAAAAAGCAAAGTGCACAGCCATTCCGATTATTGATTAATACCCATCACCATGGCGATCATTCTTCAGGCAATATTTCATTTAAAGATTTAGTGCCTCATGTGCTGGCGCATGAAAACTCAAAAGCAAACCAGCAAAGGGTTGCAAAGGAAAAAAAGAATGAAGAAAAACAACTTTATCCCGACCTAACGTATAACAATACATGGAGTGAAAAAATTGCTGACGAAGAAATACAGCTGCATTATTTTGGCGCCGCACATACCAACGGAGACAGTTTAGTTGAATTTAAAAAAGCAAATATTGTTCATTTGGGCGATTTGATGTTTAACAGACGCCACCCGTATATAGATATGACTGCCGGCGCAAATATTAATAACTGGATTACAGTACTGGACAAAACTTTTGAAACTTTTAATAAAAAAACAAAATTTATTTGCGGACATGCCGCCGAAGGATACGATGTAATTGTAAAAAGAAACGACCTGAAATTATTTGGAGACTATCTTGGCAAAACACTTCAATTTGTTGAATCTGAAATTAAAGCGGGCAAATCAAAAGACGACATTTTAAAAGCAACCGAAATTCCCGGAGCACCAGAATGGAAAGGTGCCGGCATAGAAAGACCACTGACAGCAGCTTATGCAACACTTACTTTGTAATTGCCATTAATTTTTCCAGCACATAATAAACCGCCGGGCAAAAGGTTGAATTCTTTAATGTGAGTGGTTGACGTTTGAGCAATACATCTTCATTGGTGTAGGGAAACCTTTCGCAATCAGTTGGGCGTACATCATAAATACTGCAATAATTATCTTCTCCTAAAAATGAACAGGGCGTACTCCGCATTACATAATCGCCATCATCATCCACCCTTAAATAATCATTTATTAAATCGCCATCTTTTATTTTTAAATGTTTGGCAATTCGTTTTATATCCGGTTTTTTAAAACGAGGCGAATAGCCTTTGCAACAATTGCCGCATTGCAGGCAATCAATTTTACTAAATGCCTCCTCATGCAGTTCGGGCAATACTTTCAGCACTTGTTTCTTATCGGCCCGGTGTAAAAATATTTTATACAACTTATGCCGGTCGCCCGATTTTTTTTCCCAGGCTCTTAAAAGTTCATCTTGCATGGCATATTATTTTATTGATTATGGAATGAAGGTACAATGGATGTATAGATAAGTTTCATTCTTATTCATGTTTTCAAAAATTGTTTTTATTGAAGGTTTATTAAACAATTTCAAAAGCCATTATAAACTTGTAAAGCAGTTGCTAACATTTGTTAGTTTTATTTAAAACCAACAAAATTATAATAGTTATAATCCTAACTTTGCCCCGACTTTTTTTAAACTACAATTTTTGCAAATCATGAACCTTTTTGAGCAACAGCAAAATGAATTTGCTGGCAGGCATATCGGCACCAACAGTATCGAAACCAAAGCAATGCTTTCCGCTATCGGCGTAAGTTCTATTGATGAACTCATCAGCAAAACCATACCCGACAGTATCAGGATAGACGGCCTTTTAAATATTCCATCAGCCGTTAGTGAATTTACCTATCTGGAAGAGTTGAAAAAAATTGCTGCAAAAAACAAAGTCTTTAAAAGCTATATTGGTAAAGGGTATTATGATACCATTACACCCAGTGTGATTTTACGAAATGTTTTTGAAAATCCAGGATGGTACACCCAGTACACGCCTTACCAGGCCGAAATTTCGCAGGGAAGATTGGAAAGCCTGTTGAATTTCCAAACCATGGTTTGCGAATTAACGGCACTACCCATTGCCAATGCAAGCCTGCTCGATGAAGCCACTGCTGCTGCTGAGGCAATGACCATGTTATTCAATCATAAAAACAAAGATCACGACCATATAACAGCGCCTCATTTTTTTGTTGATGAAAATATTTTTGATCAAACAAAAGAAGTTTTGGCAACCCGGGCTGCACCAATCGGAATAAAAATAGTGACTGGAAATTTTAATTCAACCATAATTGATGAATCTTATTTTGGGATCATCCTGCAATATCCAGACAGTAATGGATTGATAAAAGACTACCGTTCTTTTATTAAAAAAGCACAGGAGGTAAATGCAAAAACAATTTTAGCAACCGATCTTTTGGCACTTACCTTATTAACGCCACCGGGAGAGTTGGGAGCAGATGTTGCCGTAGGATCATCGCAACGCTTTGGAGTACCCATGGGTTTTGGTGGACCGCATGCAGCCTTCTTTTCAACAACAGATGAATTTAAAAGAAATATTCCCGGAAGAATTATTGGAGTAAGTATCGATGCACAAGGCAACCGTTGTTTACGAATGGCTTTACAAACAAGGGAGCAACATATTCGTCGTGAAAAGGCCACCAGCAATATTTGTACGGCTCAGGCACTATTGAGCAATATGGCTGCTATGTATGCGGTTTATCATGGCGCTGATGGACTAAAAAATATTGCAAAAAGAGTAAGCACTTTAGCAAATACCTTAAGTGATGAATTGAATGAGCTGGGTTTTGAAAACGTAAATGAACATTATTTTGATACGCTTAAAATCAGGGTTGAAAATATTTCGGCAATTAAAACTGCCGCTATAGAAAGAGAAATAAATTTTTGTTACTCATCAAATTTTGTTGAAATTTCAATTGACGAAACTACCACCCAGCAAGACATACTGAATATTCTGGATGCTTTTGCAAGCACTTTAAATATTCAGACAGTTACAGCAACTTTTAATTCGGATGCTACATTGGAAAATATTCCATACAGCTTAACAAGAACAACGCCTTTCTTAACGCAAACTGTTTTTAATACGCACCACAGCGAAAGCCAGATGATGCGTTACATTAAATTTCTGGAAACAAAAGACCTCAGTTTAAACACTTCCATGATTAGCCTGGGCAGTTGCACCATGAAGCTGAATGCCGCTACCGAACTCATTCCTGTAAGCTGGCCGGCGTTTAGTAAACTGCATCCATTCGCACCTTCTAATCAAACCGAAGGATATCTTCAAATAATAAAAGAACTGGAAAAATACTTAAATGTAATTACAGGATTTGCTGCAACATCGCTGCAACCAAATAGTGGTGCACAGGGCGAATATGCTGGACTGTTAGCCATCATGGGGTATCATGCCTCCAGAGGTGAAGCCCATCGAAATGTTGTGCTCATCCCCGTTTCCGCTCATGGAACAAATCCTGCAAGCGCAGTAATGGCAGGCATGAAAGTAGTAGTTACCAAATGCGATGATGCAGGAAACATTGACGTAGCAGATTTAAAAGCAAAAGCTGCTGAACATGCCAATGATCTTGCCGCATTAATGGTAACCTATCCATCAACGCATGGTGTTTTTGAAGAAAGCATCCGTGAAATTTGTGCAACCATTCACCAATATGGCGGACAGGTTTATATGGATGGTGCCAACATGAATGCCCAGGTAGGCCTTACCAGTCCGGGTTTAATTGGTGCCGATGTTTGTCATTTAAATTTACATAAAACCTTTGCCATACCACATGGCGGTGGAGGCCCGGGTGTTGGACCCATTTGTGTTGCCAAGCAATTGGTACCCTTTCTGCCAGGGCATTCATTTTGGAAAAACAATGGCATAGAAACCAGCTCACATGCGGTAAGTGCAGCGCCTTATGGAAGTGCCAGTATTCTTTTAATCAGTTATGCATATATAAAATTATTAGGCGCAAGTGGTATTCGTAAAGCAACCGAATATGCAATTTTAAATGCCAATTACATGAAGGTAAGATTGGAAAAATATTACAAGATTTTATACAGCGGAAAGAATGGAACAGCAGCACATGAATTTATTGTGGATCTTCGGCCATTTAAAACAAGCGCTGGAATTGAAGCAGAGGATGTGGCTAAAAGGCTGATGGATTACGGCTTTCATGCGCCTACCCTTTCGTTCCCTGTTGCAGGAACATTGATGATTGAACCAACCGAAAGCGAAGACAAAGCCGAACTGGATCGGTTTTGCAATGCGATGATTGGTATCTATCATGAAATAAAAATGATTGAATCGGGTAAGGCCGATAAGAAAGATAATCTTTTAAAAAATGCACCACATACCCAACTGGTAATTTGCAGTAACGAATGGAACAGATCCTATTCCCGTGAGGAAGCTGCTTTTCCATTGCCTTATGTAATTGAAAATAAATTTTGGCCCAGTGTAAGCAGGGTAAATAATACACATGGCGACAGGAATTTAATTTGTACCTGTGAGCCATTGGAAAGTTATTTAGAAACTACTGCCAACTAATATTGTTTAAACAAAAAAAATCCGGTTAATAACCGGATTTTTTTTATTGTAAAATTTTTATGCTGATAAAGTTTTGGAGTTTCAAAATTTAAAATCTGTAACTCAATTTTCCAACTATAAACTATTATTCAAGAGAATTAAACTTTTTCTGCAGCAGGTTGCTTAGGTATAATTAACCTGTTAAACTCTGATCCGTTAAATATTTTAGCAAGGTTGTTATCGTGTGATTTCTGCCATTCAACAATATGACCATCACAAACTATACGCCAAAAGTTTTTAGACTTTAAATCTTCATAATCATTCGATTTTACAAAAACACCATTAATAGGATTCCTCTTTTTAAATTCAATCTTTACTGGTTTCTTAGACAAGTAATCTACTTCAATAAATTTTGCAATTGCGTCGTTATTCATTTTAAAATTTTTGCGAAGATATGGTTATTTGGCTGAATTCCCCTATGAATTTGAACTGTGCTGGTTTTCGGTTAAAAATTAGCAGATGGAAATAACAATATTATCAACAGTTTTAATTTTCTAATCAATAACAAAACTTAATAGTTTTTCAAATTTAATAATGATGGGTTCGGTTATCTTTACAGCCTTTACAAACTTTTAACTAAATGAATTTTTCTATCTTTCTCTCCCATCAATGGAAAAGTTTTTGGAGGGCCCGAAATGCTAACAGAAGTTTATTATTACAATTCATCGTCGGTTTTTTTTACGGAATTATTTTTTTAGAAATTGCAGGATTGGGAATTGCATTGCCATTTTTTATAGAAGAATTTATGCCCGGCAAAGAACCCGTTGCTTTATTTTGTTCCTATATTTTTTATTATTTTTTAGCAGGGTTGCTGGTACGATTTCAATTTCAGGAATTACCCACCCTTAGCATACAGCCTTATCTTTCACAAAATATTAAACGTAGTAGTATGCTGCGGTTTTTAAATACCCGATCTCTATTTCATTTCATAAATTTTTTACCCTTATTTATTTTTATCCCTTTTACAATTGTACAAATTGCACCGGCTTATGGAGTATTGCCATCAATTTGTTTTTTGATCAGCATTTATGCGTTGGTGATAAATAATCACTTCCTGAACCTGCTTATTAAAAGAAAATCCATCAGCAACAGTTGGTGGTTTGCAGGTATTGTATTGCTGATTGCAACATTAAAGGCGCTGGATTATTTTAAACTTTTATCATTCAATAAATTTTCAACAATAGTTTTTGTTGCTGTGTTGCAAAATCCCTGGCTTTGCATAGTAGCCATTGCAATTGCAACAGCTACTTTTATTAGTTGCAATAATTATTTACGAAGTCATTTATATATTGAAGAACTGATTAATGACAAGAAATTAAACAGGGCAAAAAATTATTCTTTCCTCAACAGGTTTGGCGATTTGGGCGATATCATTGCACTTGACCTTAAATTAATTTTCAGAAATAAGCGGCCAAAATCACTTGTGATAATGTCGGTAGTAATTTTATTATATGGATTTATATTTTACCCTCAATACCTGAAAACAGGCAACTACAGCATGTTGTTTCTTTTTGCATTGTTTATAACAGGTTTGTTTATTTCTAATTATGGGCAGTTTTTATTTTCGTGGCAAAGCAGCCATTTTGATGGCATGATGAGTTACAACTTTAATATAAAGCAATACATAAAAGCAAAATTTGCATTGTTTGTAACCGTATGCAGTTTGCAATTTTTATTAGCAAGTTTTTATGGGTTGTTGGGTTGGCAAATATTACCCATTCAACTGGCAGCTTTTCTTTACAGTATTGGCATAAATAGTTTTGTTACCATTTATGCAGCTACTTATAATTATCGTTATTTAAATTTGACTAAATCTTCAAAAATGAATTTTCAGGGAGTAGGTGCAGTGCAATGGCTGCAATCGTTGCTGATTTCTTTTGGACCTGTTTTGGTATTTTATTTATTAAATCGATTAGGAGGTTATTGGGTTGCAGTGATCAGTATTTGCTTATTTGGAATAACTGGATTGCTATTTCATAACCTGATTATAGATTGGCTATCCAAACAATTCAACAT
>JANPAP010000239.1:0-3193 GCA_031429975.1 Chitinophagaceae bacterium | reverse complement strand
GGGTAAAAACCCTAAAATAAAGCAGGGGTTGTGTTGTTGGGAGTTAAGAATTAAGAATGAAGAATTATGAATTATGAATTATGAATTATGAATTAAAAATTAAGAATTAAGAATTATAAATAATGAATTAAGGGCTTTTCCAATTGCCTATTGCTCATTGCCTATTGCCCATTGCCTATTGCCCATTGCCTATTGCCCATTGCCTATTGCCTATTGCTTTTCAACTTTTGGGTTTTGACTTATCACTTACAACTTATCACTTTCTAAAAAACTTTTAACTCCGCATTCTTATTCTCTACATTCATGGTTTTAAAACTGGGGCCTTTGGGTTTTTCGCCTTTAAATTTTTGCAGGCGGTAGGTAAATGTCAGCATAAAAAAACGAGCCAGCCGGTTGCTGCGGCTATCAATAATGGCATTGGCAGAAACCGTACGGCTGATATTTGTATTTTGATTAAACAAATCGAAAGCGGCAAATTTTATGATCCCATTTTTCTTTTTAAACAATTGTTTTTCTACCGATGTTGTCAATATGGCCAGGTTACGGGTTACCGATGCATTTAATCCATAATTAAAAGTATAGTCAAAATCATATTTAATAATCCAGCCGCCTTTTACATCCATATCAATATTGCTGCTAAGCGTAAGGGCGCTGCTATTGGTATTTTGCAAAATGCTAAGGGTTGATCCTGCAGGTTTGCTGTAGGAAATATCATTAATGCTGTAACTGGCACCCATGCCCAATTGCAACCAGGTTTTGTAATTATATTCAAAAGTAAATCCCTGCCTGCCGATCCAGTTTCTTCCAATATTCCGGATACTGTCTACAAGGTTAACATTGTGATTATAGTTTAGGGTTCCATTAACCGTAAGTACATATTTTCTTTTTTGAAATGGTTTTGAAAAAGTATAAAAACCCATCACATTGTAAAAGCCGTTTACATTTTCGGGTATACTTAACTGGGCACCGGTATTACCCCTGCTGATACTATTATTTACAATCTGGTTATTGATTACCGAAAAATTAAGATTGGCAAAAATCACTTTGCCGCTAACGATATTAAAATTATTATAGCCAATATTTACATTATGGTTGATGGAAGGTTTTAGCAATGGATTTCCTTTGCTAACAAATTGTTGGTTGCTGATGTCCAACACATCCTGCAATTGACTAAACGTAGGCTGGGTAGCATTTCCACTATAATTTGCTGTAAAAGTTTTAGCCTTTGAAAAATTATAACTGAATCTTGCAATTGGAAAAACATTTACCCGGTTTATGGTTTTATAGGCGCTGTCTTTTGTAACGGAATTTCCCTGCAAGCTTACGGGCTGCAGGCTAAAACCAATGGTGTAATTGTATTTTTTTTGAGTGGTTCTAATCGACATCCCTATCCGGTTATTATAAAAATCATTCTCAAAATTATTTGATAAATAAGGCACAAATGTTTGATTGCCGGTTGATGGATCAACACTGTAAACTTTTTTATCATTGCCGGCATAATTCAAATTATGGGATGCGGCAATATCCAGGTTACGGGTTTTACTTAAGGGCTCGGAGTAGGTTAAACGGATGCCATAATTATGGTTGCTGTTAACCTGTGATATCAATTGATTTTGATTAAATACACCCACCGGTGAAACATAATAATTGCTGTTATTTAGGCTGTTCTGATCGCTGTTATTATTGGATGTTCCGATATTAATATTGGCCGAAAAATTTCGCCCTCTTTTTTTAAAACGATGATTGTATAAAAGATTTCCACTTACATTCGGGCTGGTAGCAGTGGTTCCATTACTATTACTTCCATCGCTGGTTTTTGTTCCGGTGCCCGAAAAATAATCAAACAAAGTTTTACTGTTTGTATTACTGCTTGCATAAGTTACAGTTGGGCTTAATTTTAAATAATTAAAGGAATCAATCTGGTATTCCATATTTAAATAAAAGCGGTGATTATCGCCAATTGAACCCGTGTTTTCATTTTGATTATTTACAAAAGAACTGTTTTCAAAAAAGTTTTGGGTTGATGTAGTTTGCTCCGAATTATTGTTTCGGTGAGCAAATGAATAACTACCATAAACATTTATTTTCTTAGTCCACTGATCCCTGTAATTGATGCCAATTGAATTGGAGGTTGTAATGCCATTATTACTGGACTGGTTTCCGGTTACCAAACTCTGGTCGCCATTTTGAAAAGCATTCATCACACCAGTTCCGCCACCCATATCATTCATCATACGTTGGCCATTTTTCATCATGTTTCCCATACCCCTGTTGGCCACGCCCATGTTGCCAAAATTAAAAAGCGATTGGCTGGTATTATTGCTGTTTGCAAACAATGAAATTTGCTGTTGGTTATTAAAATAATTTGCGTTTACTGATGCCTGGTAGCGGTCTTCGGTTCCGGCTCCGGCAGTAACCCTTCCAAACACGCCTTTATTTTTATCTTTTTTTATTTGCAGATTAATAATTTTTTCAGGGTCGCCATCCTTAATGCCCGAAACGCTTGCCTGCTCCCCGTAATCATCAATTACCTGAACCTTGTCGATGATATTTGCAGGCAGTTCTCTGGTAGCCGTTTTTACATCTCCCCCAAAAAAATCTTTTCCGTTTACCCTCACTTTTGTTACCGTTTTTCCCTGGGCAGTTACATTGCCATCTTTATCAACCTGAATGCCGGGGAGTTTTTTTAACAGGTCTTCCGTCATGGCATTTTCCTTTACTTTAAATGCATCGGCCCGGTATTCAATCGTATCTTCTTTAATCACAATCGGCGGGGTTTCCACCACAATTGTTGAAAGTAATTTTGCCTGATCTGTTAGAAAAATTGTTCCGGCATCAATTGATTTTGTTGGTTTATTTATTTCAAAAAACTTAGTTACAGTTTTATAACTATGAGCTGATACAATTAGATAAAAGCTGGAAGCTGGCACTGGTAAAATTTCGAAAATGCCCCGTTCGTTTGTAAAATAATAGTTGGTATCGCTTATTGCCGATTTTATTACCAAGCCTACAATTGCCCGTTCAACTGCATTACCCGTTGTTGAATCGAGTAGTTTGCCGGTGATTTGTGCATGTATTAATAACGAGGAAAAACTTATAACAATTGCAAGAAATACTTTCTTCATTTTTTGAATTTGAAATATTGTATGAATGCAAATTTATAAGCAGAATCTGTTGAACCATTTTTTATTTA
>JANPAP010000238.1:0-5158 GCA_031429975.1 Chitinophagaceae bacterium | reverse complement strand
AACTGCATAGGAATAATTACTGCCACCATTATTGCCAAATCGCAATGTTATTAAATCATGATCGGATGAATTTGTTGCAGCAACAGTTGTTGTGAAAGCATAATAATTTATGGTTGTACTTGCAGTATGATCAGCACCCGGAATGGTAGCAGATGCAACTGTCCAAGTTGAGCCTGTGCCAGTTGCTTCAACAACTTTTGAAGCAGCAAAATTATTATTTATAGCATATCTTATAAATACCCTTTCCTGTGCTGATTTACTGCCAGCTAATGTTATATTAATGGTTGCATTACTTCCAGCACATACTGCAGTTGGGGTAGATACTGCTGTACTATTTGTTGAATGAAATGTTTGAGGAACATTATCTGTCTCCATAATTACTGATTGCCTGTTACTATAAGATAAACCACGAATTTGCAGGCTGTACCATTTGCCATTAATAAAGCCACCATTTAAAACCCCATCTGATCCATTATAATTACCTCCACCCCAAAATAATGTTTGCTCAGCATTTTTATTATGATTGGTATTGGTCCACTTATTCCAATAACCATCCCACTCAACTAAATAGTTATTGGCAGTACTTGCTGCTTGAACTGTTGTAGATAAAATACCAGTAGTTGGTGAATTATTATTTAGTACATAGGCGGTTCCAAAATTATTATTAGCCTGCATCCTGAATGCATAACCACCAGGTTGAGCATAAATAGTTTGACTGGCCAACAAAAGCAGTGATAGTATCAATACAGTTGCTAATTGATTTAATTTTTTGAACTGAAAATTATTACTCAGTTTTAACCGGAAAAAGGAAAAATTGTACATAGTCATGCTTTTTAAATGAATGAAAATTAAAAATGAAATTTCCTAGTGGGGATGGCAAGCTTTTATTAGGTAGCAAGGTTGCAATAAGTTTTAATTATTACAAATAGCAATTGTTAAAAAATAAAGATAATAACTTCTTTATCTAAAACAATAAAATTATTTATAAGATCGTACAAAACATAAGCTGACACTGAATTTAGCAATTACGTAAAAAATACACAAAAAACCCTTTTTAGTAAGTTAATAAACCGGCTTTGATTTTTATCCATTCTTTAATTTTGTTGTGGTACTAATAAATTGTTGAAATTCAAGATTAACGATTTTATTTAAAATTTTATATTGTAAAATTGCAACTCCTTTTGCCCATTAACAATGGCAACATATATTTGCGGTATGTTACAAGTAAGCAACCGGGGCCAGCAAATGCCGGCATCTCCAATTAGAAAATTGGTGCCATTTGCAGAAGCTGCAAAAAAAAGAGGTACCAAAGTTTATCATCTCAATATTGGTCAACCAGATATTGCTACTCCAGAAGTTATTCTTGATGCGGTTAGAAACAGCGATTTTAAAGTGCTGGAATACAGTCACAGTGCAGGGAATGAAAGTTATCGCAAAAAGCTGGTGCAGTATTATAAAAAAGCCGGCATTACTGTAACTCAGGATCAAATAATAATTACAACCGGCGGCAGCGAAGCCATCCTATTTGGATTTTTGGCAGGTTTGGATGCTGGCGATGAAGTAATTATCCCCGAACCTTTTTATGCAAACTACAACGGCTTTGCAATTGCTGCAGGTGTACAGGTTGTTCCTATAAGTTCCAATATTGAAACAGGATTTGCATTGCCGCCAATTGAAGATTTTGAAAAAGCAATTACTTCAAAAACAAAAGCCATTGTTATCTGTAATCCAAATAATCCAACCGGTTATCTATACAGTAAAGAAGAGATGGAAACTTTGAAGCAGATTATTCTGAAACACAATTTATTTTTATTTGCTGATGAAGCATACCGGGAATTCTGTTATGAAGGCACCCATACCAGTGCCATGCATTTAACCAATGTGGATGATCATGTTGTGCTGATGGACACCATCAGTAAACGTTACAGTGCCTGCGGTGGCAGGATAGGCGCCTTTATAACTAAAAATAAAGAACTACACGATACCGTTATGAAATTTGCACAAGCCCGTTTAAGTCCACCCAGTTTTGCTCAAATACTGGGCGAAGCTGCTGTTGATTTACCAGATAATTATTTTGATACCACAAAGGCAGAATATAAATTAAGAAGAGATACAATTGTACAAAGATTAAATGCCATCCCTGGTGTGTTTTGTCCAAATCCGGGTGGCGCATTTTATGCAATGGCAAAATTGCCGATAGACGATGCTGATATTTTTTGCCAGTGGCTGTTGGAATCATTTTCTTATAATGGCCAAACAGTAATGCTGGCACCTGCTACAGGGTTTTATGGCACAGCAGGCTT
Source organism: Chitinophagaceae bacterium (assembly GCA_031429975.1). Classification (GTDB taxonomy): domain Bacteria; phylum Bacteroidota; class Bacteroidia; order Chitinophagales; family Chitinophagaceae; genus Ferruginibacter. The sequence goes on along the minus strand of JANPAP010000238.1, from coordinate 2,855 downwards.
AGGAAAAAAAGAAGTAAGGCTAGCCTATGTATTAAATATTACGGCAATTAACAAAGCAATGGATTGCCTGGAAAAAGCTTTACAGGAATATCCTGGAAGAACAATCGTGTAACATATTCCCTTTCATAAATGGCTGAATTTATATTTTAATCATTAAATTGAGCCCGTTATTAACCAAAACAACAACAACATGAGAAAATCAATCATTTGCCTTCTGGCTATTATGATTTGTGCAACAGTTTCTTTTTCCCAATCCGTAATTAAAGGAAAGGTAACAGACCGTAACGGTTTACCATTACAGGGTGCATCCGTAAAAGAAAAAGGAAAATCTACCGGTACATTAACCGACAGAGATGGTAATTACAGCCTTTCAGTTTCCAGTAAAGAAGCAACCCTTGTTTTTTCTGGAGCATCTCTTACACAACAAGAAATAGCAGCAAAAAATGGATATGCTGATGTAAGCTTAATCCCATCAACCATTTTATTAGGTGCAGTTGAAATTGTAGGAACCCGTAGTTTAACCCGTTCTGCAACTGAAACCCCAGTTCCGGTAGATATCATTCCTATTTCAAAAATAATGAACTCGGTAGGTCAGGTTGATTTGAACCAGATACTACAATATGTAGCGCCTTCATTCAACAGTAACCGCCAAAGTGGTTCTGATGGAGCCGATCATATTGATCCAGCTTCTTTAAGAGGTTTAGGACCCGACCAAACATTGGTTTTGGTTAATGGCAAACGTTGGCACCAATCATCGTTAGTAAATTTATTTGGTAGCCGTGGCCGTGGAAATAGTGGCACCGATTTAAATGCAATACCTGCTGCAGCCATCGACCGTATAGAAATTTTAAGAGATGGCGCTGCCGCTCAATACGGTTCTGATGCAATTGCAGGTGTAATCAATATCATTCTGAAATCTGCAACCAATCAAGGTTCTGCAAATGCATCTATGTCTACCTACCAAACTGGATATGGAAAATCATTAAACAATTTTGATGGAAAAATTTTCAGGTCTCAAAGAGATGGATTTACCTGGAATGCCAATGTGAATTATGGTTTTGAATTAAAGAATAAAGGCTTTTTTAATATTACAGCCGATTACCTGAATAAGGCAAAAACTTACAGACCAAATACAAAGTATGATTATTTAATTGTTGACAATCCACGCCGCAAAGCAGGTGATGGTTCTTTAACCAATTATGGTTTGTTTTTTAATAGTGGGTTTCCAATAAAAGGCAACGCCAGTTTTTATGCTTTTGGCGGCATTGGCCATCGTGATGGAAGTGCTTATGCATATACCAGATCGGCCAATAGCAGCAGAAATGTGCTATCCATTTATCCAAATGGATTTGATCCTTTGATTGGATCAAATATTAATGACAAATCTTTTTCGTTTGGCATTAAAACAGTAATAGGCGGATGGAATGCAGATTTCAATGCCACTTTAGGAACTAACCGTTTTGAATATGGCGTAAGCAATACTTTAAACACTTCTTTAGGTGCTGCATCAAAAACAAGTTTTAAGGCTGGAGGATTTCAGTTAACTCAAAATTTAATGAGTGCTAATTTTACCAGAGCATTTAAATTATTAAAGGGTGCTAACGTAGCCATGGGTACCGAAATTCGCCAGGATCAATACAAAATTTTTGCAGGCGAAATTGCTTCCTACAAACAATATCCAAACGCAAATGATGCTCCAGGTGGCTCTCAGGGTTTTCCAGGTTTTCAACCAGGTGATGAAACCAATAAACAAAGAGTTAACTGGGGTGCTTATGTAGATGGCGAATTAGATGTTACAAAAGACTGGATGTTTACAACAGCCGTACGTGTAGAGCGTTACAGCGATTTCGGATGGACCAGTAACTGGAAATTAGCTTCCCGTTTAAAACTGTCGCCAAAGGTTTCTATTAGAGGATCGGTTAGCACTGGTTTTAGAGCGCCCTCTTTACCACAAATTAATTTCAGCAACACTTTTACCAATGTAGCAGCAGGCGTTACATCTGAGGTTGTAATTGCGCCTAATTCAGGTGCATTGGCAAAAGCAGTTGGTATCCCCGATTTAAAACAAGAAACTTCTGTTAACGGAAGTTTTGGTATCACTACCAAGCCTATTCGCAATTTATCAATAACTGCAGATGCTTATTGGGTAAGTATTAAAGACCGTGTTGTGTTAACCGGATACTTCGATCAATCTGATGATGTAATTGGCCCATTATTACAGGCTAGTAATATTGGCGCTGCACAGTTTTTTACAAATGCAGTAAACACTAAAACCAGTGGTTTAGATTTAATTGCCACTTATGGTTTTAAATTATGCCAGGGCAAATTAAATCTAACTTTTGCCGGTAACTGGAACGATCTTACCATTAATAAAGTAAATACAGTAGCTAAACTGGCTGGTAAAGAAGATATTTATTTTTCTAAAAGAGAACAGTATTTCTTACAAGCATCTGCACCAAAGCATAAGCTGAGTTATAATTTTGATTACAAAATTTCTAACTGGGGTGTTAATTTAAGATTTACCAATTTTGCAGCAATTGATTTAATTGATTACGAACCAAAAGTTGAGCATTTTAAAGGCAGAACAACAACTGATCTTACCTTCTCTTATTTTGTAAATAACAAAGTAACCTTAACTGCAGGTGGCGCAAATATTTTTGATGTGTATCCAGAGTTTCGTGCCGATCCAAATTTAACTGAAACGGGTAGCCGCTTTGAAGCCATCCAAATGGGTATGGGCGGTGCAATGTATTTTGCAAGAATTGGCTGGAAATTTTAAAACAACAAACTTATTTTAATAAAAAAAACCTTTCAGTAACTGAAAGGTTTTTTTGTGCGGCAAAGGAGATTCGAAC
>JANPAP010000237.1:0-15661 GCA_031429975.1 Chitinophagaceae bacterium | reverse complement strand
CCCGAACAACAATTAGATAGTGGATCTGAAAAAGGAAAAGTGTTGGTATTGGGCTGGGGCAGCACCTACGGTGCTATAAAAAGTGCGGTAAAAGAATTACAAAATGAAGGAAAGTCTGTTTCGCATGCACACTTAAGATATATCCGGCCATTCCCTAAAAATCTAGGAACTATATTGAAAAATTTTGATCATGTATTGATTCCTGAAATCAATAACGGGCAGTTGATTAAAATTATTAGAGATGTATATTTTGTAGATGCCAAAGGCTATAATAAAATTATGGGTATCCCTATTACCAAAGGTGAATTGAAGGATGAAATTTTAAAGATGCTTTAATAAATCTCATTCCAAAAATAATTTTAAATCAAAAATCAGTTCTAAGTTTTTTCAGACTTGGAACTGATTTTTGTCTTTTTGACAGCATTAGAAATTGGCTTGCAGTTTGCAATTAATCTTCAAAATAAAATGCTATGACTTTTGGAATAATGGCTGTTTCAATAATTTTTATGTTGATTGGAATGGCGGTACAGCATCAGCTAAAAAATAAGTTTAAGGAATACGCAGCTATCCCCACTTCCTCCGGATTGAGTGGGAAAGAAGTGGCCGAAAAAATGCTTCGGGATAATGGCATTTATGATGTTCAGGTTGTATCCGTGCAGGGATTTTTATCAGATCATTATGACCCTACAAAAAAAACAGTAAATCTTAGTCCGGATATTTATGCTGGAAAAAATGTTTCTGCAGCGGCAGTAGCAGCACATGAATGCGGCCATGCCGTGCAACATGCAACAGCCTATTCTATGTTGATGTTAAGAAGCCGGTTGGTACCCATTACACAAATCAGTACCACCTTATCGCAGTGGGTAATAATTGCGGGTATTGGGATAATGGGTTTTGGCGGAGGCAATCAAACCGTACTTTTATTTGGCATTATTTTATTTGCAGTTTCCACCCTGTTTTCACTGGTTACTTTACCGGTTGAGTTCGATGCCTCTGCAAGAGCTTTAAGCTGGTTAAATACCGCCAAAATTACCCGTACTGAAGAGTATGCAAAAGCAAAAGACGCTTTAAAATGGGCAGCACTTACTTATGTAGTTGCAGCACTGGCATCAATAGCCATGCTGGTTCAATACCTGATGATTTATAACAGTAGGAGTAGGGATTGAAAAAAGTAATTTCTATAAATTTAAAAACCCCGAATAACGGGGTTTTTAAATTTATAATTTTATTTCTTCATCACTGTCATCAAAAAAGTGAAACTCAGTGAGGTGGTAATTGTTGTTAACTTTTACTTTAATTTTTTGCTTGTATTTCCAACTCCATTTTCTTCTTTTAGAAACTATACCACTGGTAAGGAAGGTAAATAATATCGGATTTACCATTACAGTAAGACCCCTGTGTTTTTGCATGATCAGATAACTCAGGTTCTTTTCAATTTCATCTTCTAAAATAAGTGTAGATGAAATTTTACCAGTTCCATTGCAACTTGGGCAAATTTCTGAAGTATTGATATTCATTTCCGGCTTCATACGCTGCCGGGTTATTTGCATCAAACCAAATTTACTGATAGGTAAAACAGCATGCTTAGCCCGGTCGGTATGCATAAATTGTTCCATTGAATCAACCAGCCGCTTTTTGTTTTCCATCAATTTCATATCAATGAAATCAACTACAATGATACCACCCAAATCTCTCAACCTTAGCTGGCGGGCAATTTCTTCAGCCGCCTCCAGATTGGTTTCCATGGCATTTTGCTCTTGATTTTTACTTACACTTTTGTAACCGCTGTTTACATCTATTACATGTAATGCTTCAGTATGTTCAATAATTAAGTAGGCACCACTTGGTAGATTAACAGTTTTTCCAAAAGCAGCTTTAACCTGTTTGGTAATTCCAAAACTGTCAAAAATTGGGGCGTCATTATTAAAAAAGCTAACGATATCAACTTTTTCGGGAGCAATTCGTTGAATATATGCCTTGGTATCTGCAAAAATATTTTTATCATTTACTACAATCCGGTTAAAATCCTCATTCAATAAATCCCGGAGCATACTGTTGGTTTTGCCCTGCTCACTCAAAATTTTTGAAGGCGGCGTTGCATCCTTCAAATTTGTTTGAATGGTCTTCCAGGTTTGAACCAACGATAAAAGATCTTCATGTAATTCGGTAGTTTGTTTACCTTCTGCAGCAGTACGAACAATTACACCAAAATTTTTTGGCTTGATAGCTTCAATTATTTTTTGAAGTCTTTTTCTTTCGTCGCTGGAATGAATTTTACGGGAAACGGCTACAATATCATTGAAAGGAGTAATCACTACAAATCTTCCGGGTAAGGATAATTCGCAACTTAATCTGGGTCCTTTGGCTGCAATTGGTTCTTTTAATATTTGAACCAAAACATTGGGTTTGCCGTTTAACACTTCTGCAATTTTACCTGTTTTTACTATCTCAGGTTCAACAGTAAATTTTGCAAAATCTAATCCTGATTCAGATTTATCCGCAATGGCAATATTGGTAAATTTGAGAATGGACTTTACATAGGGGCTCAAATCGGTGTAATGCAAAAATGCATCTTTTTCGAAGCCCACATCAATAAAAGCGGCATTTAAACCCGGGATTAGTTTTTTTACTTTACCCAGATATAAATCACCTACAGCAAAGTTTGCATCAGCTTTTTCGTTGTGCAACTCTACCAGCTTTTTATCTTCAAGCAGGGCAATTTCTACTCCCTGCGATGCTACATTTATAATTAATTCCTTTGTCAAGCAATTCACATTTAATAAAAAACCATAACATCACTGAAGGATAATATACAGCAATAGTACTGCACCACTAAACAGATACAGTACTATTGCTGAAATAAATTCGGCATTGAACTTAAAATAAGTTTATGCCAGCAATATAAAAATTACTTCTTCTTATGACGGTTCTTTCTTAAACGCTTTTTACGCTTGTGTGTTGCAATTTTATGACGTTTTCTTTTTTTACCGCAAGGCATAACTAGTATTTTTGTTTGTTAAAAAATTATTTTAAAGTTTTTGAGTTCAATTTTAAACTGAATATTATTTAAAATAAAAACCCGGTATTATTATTTCAATTGTTTAATTCGTTCATCAACTTCTTTACTGTATTCAGGATTATTAACCAATCTTTTGCTGATATTATACCATTTCAAGGCATTTTGTTTATCGCCCTTTCCAGCAAAAGCATCAGCTAACCAAGAGATCGCTTCCAAATTATTGGGTTGGTACCGGATAACTTTTTGAAGCCGTTCAATCGCCTTGTCATATTGAGTAGAGATTACGCCACCAATTCCCAAAACCAATTGAGCTTGAAGATTTAATGAATCTTTTTTAACAACCTGTAAAAGTTGTTGAATTCCTTTCATTGTTTCCTGGGCATCACCAGCCATTCCTTTTCCAAATACATAACAAGCACCCAAACCAACCTTTAATGAATCATTATCAGGATTTAGTTCAATTGCTTTTTCAAATAACTCAATAGCTTGTTCAGCTTTCCAACCTCTTTTAGAAATATTGTGTTCATTTCTAAACTCATCTAAAATTTGTTGGGCGGCAAAGGTGAGGTTTTTTTCAGAATTTACCAACTTAGCTGCTTTGGCAATGTAAAAAACATAGATTTCATGCTCATGAACAGAATCTTTCCAAAATTTGGCTAACTGATTAAATTGATTTATTTGTTGATCTTTTACATCACCCCTCGAAATATTATTTTCGAGGTTTGAAAGATAATCTGATTGATTTACAGTCAACTTTTGTGTGGCTGATTGTAAATAGGCATTAATATCGAACGGAGGAATTATTGCAGTTGAATTGGGTGCTTGGGCAACAGCACCCTCCTTTTTTACTACGGTTTTACCCAAAAAAAATAACAGCAATAAAATTATTGTACTGCTGATAATAAGAAGAATTTGTTGTTTTTTCACAAAAAAAATTGAGGCGCAAAGGTATGTTATTGCGATGGTTCGCTATCCTCAAACTTTTTGTTTTTAACTTCCTGTACAAATTCTTTTGCCGGTTTAAAGGCAGGGATATAGTGTTCCGGAATTTGTACTGCTATATTTTTTTTGATATTTCGCCCAATTTTAGCAGCTCTTTTTTTAGTAATAAAACTACCAAAACCTCTGACATAAATATTCTCACCTGCAATTAAAGATCTTTTAATTTCTTTAAACATGGTTTCCAAAGTAACCATCACATCCACTTTGGGAATTCCGGTTTTGTCTGATATAGCTGAAATTAAATCTGCTTTTCTCATGTTACTATTATTTTAATTGTGTATTGCATTAAAGTTAACTCATTTATTTTTAATATACAAGATTATTCATTGAAAATCAGCTTCATAGTTTTGTGGGTGAAAAATTATTAATACAATTTAATAAAATGCAATCCTAATTTTAATTATTACCTGATATTTGTTTTCTTATGAACAGTTTAATTAGTAATAAGTTTTTTGTAGACAATTTATTAAAATGGAATCGATTATCAAATAACCGTTTAATGCCATGGAAAGGAGAAAAAAATCCCTACAAAATATGGTTAAGCGAAATTATTTTACAACAAACCAGGGTCAATCAGGGAATGGAATATTATTTACGATTTGTAAATAAATTTCCAGATGTGCATGCATTGGCAAATGCTTCAGAAAATCAGGTATTTAAATTATGGGAAGGCCTGGGATATTATACACGATGCAAAAATTTAATTGCATCAGCTAAATATATTTCTCAAAACCTAAATGGTAAATTCCCAGAAACTTATGTTGATTTATTGGCTTTAAAAGGAGTTGGTCCATATACTGCAGCTGCAATTGGTTCCTTTGCATTTAACTTACCTGTTGCGGTTGTTGATGGAAATGTATACAGGGTTTTATCCAGATATTTTGGAATGAAAAACCCAGTTGACAGTACCGAAGGCAAGGAAATATTTGCTGAACTTGCCAATAAATTGATTGATAAAAAAAATCCATCAATCTATAACCAGGCATTAATGGATTTTGGAGCAACTATTTGCAAACCCCAATTACCAGTATGTGTTTCCTGTTTATTAAAAAAAAATTGCACTGCTTTTACAACAAATACTGTTGATCAATTTCCGGTAAAGGAAAAAAGTATTCAAATAAAAAATCGCTGGTTTTATTATTTGCTAATTGAGTTTGATGGCAAATGGTATGTACGTAAAAGAAAGCCAAAAGACATTTGGGAGAACTTGTATGAATTTGTATTAATGGAAGAAGATAATTCGCTTACAGAGAAAAAAATAGTTGCCAATATCAAGGCAAAATATTTTAATAATAAAGAGACCTTTGTAATTAAAGATATTTCAAAAGTTAACAAACAGAAGCTTACACATCAAACCATCCAGGGGCAGTTTATAACTATACAACTAAAAAAAAAATCAGCAATAAAAGGGTTTCAATTAGCCAGCCCGGCAGCCCTGAAACAGCTGCCTTTTCCAAAATTTATAGCCAATTATTTAAAAGATAAAAGTGTATCTTTAAATTTGGGTAATGCTTAATGAATCAATATCATAGAATTAAATCAACATTATGAGAGGGGTAAATAGAGTGGTGTTAATTGGCAATCTGGGGAAAGATCCAGACATGCAATTTTTAGAAGGAAATATTGCCGTTGCCAAATTTTCTTTAGCCACAACTGAAACCTTTAAAGACAGAAGTGGAAAACTGATTTCTCAAACCGAATGGCATACAGTTGTTTTATGGAGAGGCCTTGCTGAACTGGCTCAAAAATATTTACACCGTGGAAGCTTGGTTTATATTGAAGGCCGTTTAAAAACCCGCAGTTGGGAAGACAAAGAAGGCAATAAAAAGTTTGCTACAGAAATTGTAGGCGACAATTTAATCATGCTTGATAAAAGAAATGATGGAACTGGTCCTGCAGGAATAATGGATGCTCCGGATGAACTGAATCAGGAAAATCCTCCAATTACGGAGGATGGAAACGAACGTTTGCCTTTTTAAATGCATTTCTTTACCAAAATCAAAACAGAAAGGAATTTTTCAATTCTACTTTTGATAAATAATATTGTTTACTAAAACAGATAGTTTTGGAGTATCATTCGGTTATTAATTTTACAAATTGTTTTCACATTAACTTGCTGGCAATACCACCTGCTGCAACAGCGGTATTGATTTTTTTGGCATTACTTTTATTTACTATTTCCTTTTTAGTTGCTGGATCCGAAGTCGCTTTTTTTTCGCTTACTTATAAGGATATCAGTATGCTTAAAACCAAACAACAACCAGCTTTTAGGCGCATTGTATCCTTACTCGATCAACCAAAAACCTTGTTGGCGTCAATGCTAATTGCCAATAGTTTGGTTAATATCGGCATCATTTTAATTTCAAATATTTTAATGGATGGTTGGCTGGAACCTTTTAAACTAAGCCTTTGGTTATTGTTTTTGATAAAAGTATTACTTGTAACTTTTTTATTGGTGTTGTTTGGCGAAGTGTTACCAAAAGTGTGGGCAACCAATCATAAAATATGGTTTGCTTCAACAGCATCGTTGGTAATTGAAATTTTCAACAGCCTGTTTTATAGATTTAGCAAAAGGTTAGTAACATTTAGTGATAGGGTAGAAAAAAGATTTTCTTCCAATCACTCTTCTATGTTGGATAACAGCCAACTCGATTATGCCATTGATTTATTACCCGATCATGAAGCATCTATGGAAGAAAAACAAATCCTTAAAGGGATCAGAAAGTTCAGCGATACGGCAGTAAAACAAGTGATGCGTACCCGGCTGGATGTTAGCGGAATTGAATACAGCAGCAACTTTGAAGATGTTGTAAAAAAAGTTGAAGAATTGCATTACTCCCGGTTACCAGTTTATAAAAATAATCTGGATGAAGTAGAAGGCATGTTGCACACAAAAGATTTATTGCCTCATGTAAACGCCAGTAAAGTTGAAAACTTTGATTGGCATAGTTTGATGCGGCCTCCCTTTTTTGTACACGAACAAAAGTTGATTGAAGACCTGTTACAGGAATTTAGAAACAGGCGTATACACTTTGCCGTGGTAGTTGATGAATTTGGTGGCACTTCGGGTATTGTAACACTGGAAGATATTATGGAAGAAATAATTGGGGATATCCGGGATGAGTTTGATGATGAAGAAAGCGCTAATAAAAAAATTGATGACAACAATTATATTTTTGAAGGCAAAACCATGATTAATGATGTTTGTAAAGCCATGAATCTTCCGGGAGATACTTTTGAAATGGTAAGAGGCGACAGCGATTCGCTTGCCGGTTTACTGTTGGAAATTGCAGGTGAGTTTCCACAAATTAATGAAGAATTAATAAGTGGCGATTTTGTTTTTATTCCATTGGATATAAACAAAAACAGAATTGATAAAGTAAAAGTTGAAATAAGAATTCAGCCTCAACCTGAATAATACAACCAATTAAATTCTATATTTATTTTTTAATGCCGGATAAAATTTTAAAGGTTGTGAGCACACTGCAATTACTAAAACAGTTATTAAAACTTAATTTTAAAATCAACTTACAGCCTGCTGGGTTGCTGATTTTAATGTTTGCAGTATTGGCATCTTGTAATTCGCCCTATATCTCCAAAAAAAGAAGCTATTATAAAATTGATTTGCCTGAAAGAGGTTACCAAAAATTTGATGATCCGGCATTTCCATACAGTTTTGAATATCCTGTTTATGCTAAGATTTCAAAAGACAGTACTTACTTCGACAGCAATCCCGAAAATCCTTATTGGATAAATATTGATTTCCCCCGATTTCATGGCAAGGTATTTTTAAGCTATAAAATAATTGGCGGAAAAGCCTTGTATAAAATTAAAGGGGTCGATGGTAAATACAGGGATTCGTTAGGCATCAATGTTTTTGATAAAATGGTTGCCGATGCTTTTACACTTACCAATAAAAACGATGTGGTTTCTTCCTCCATCAAAGACAGTTTGATAAAAACACCCAATCATATCAGCGGTGTGTTTTTTAAAGTTGCCGGTAATGCTGCAACAGCAAAACAGTTTTTTTTATCGGATACCAGTAAAAATTTTATAAGGGGTGCATTGTATTTTGATGTTACGCCTAATGCGGATTCTTTAAAGCCTGTTCAGGATTTTTTACAAGCCGATCTGGAACATATCATTAATACTTTTCAATGGAAGAGTCGGTAAGTGCTACAGGAATTTTTTCCTTTATTATCAATGCCGATCTTGAAAAATCACTCAACTTTATCTTGGGAATTTTTCTTTTATAATTTTTCTTTTTACTTACAGCAACAGTTGGCTTTTCAATCAATTTGGTATTGGGAAAAGAGTTTTCTTCATTAATATTTTCCATCGATTCTTCAATCTTAGCTCTTGAATAATCTTCAAGATTTATTTCTTTTTCTTTTATGCCAGCAATAGAATTTTGCGGTTTTAAATTGGAGCTTTCCGTATACAGATTTTTAAGTTCTCCTTTATTTTCTGAATGATAATAATCGGCAACACCAAATATAGATGCTGTTGAAAATAGACCGATGCCTGCATAAATAATTACTTTCATGATTGTAGGTTTTAATGATTAATTATTGAGTAAATGTTTTTAAATAGTTGTTGCATTTTCTGAAAATAAAATATTCTGCCAGCAACATATTGCCCAGCACACTTATCCAAAGCGATATTTCATAATTGTGTAAATGTCCCACACCGTAGTAGTAAAAAATAATGTGGTACACTCTAAAACTTACTGCTGTCATTGCCATGCTATAACTTCTGATCATCCAGTTTTTGTGAGAGAGTATATTTTTTAATTTTATTGCCTGCAATCCTTTGATAGTTGTAAACAACCAATAAGCTGCCATGAACATAAATAACAACCTTTCTGCAAAACTTCCTTTGGCAAAAAAACTCATGTACAAGCCTGTTGGGGCGCCTAAAACAATCACTACAAAAACATAAACTTTTCCCATCCAGATATGAATGGCTTTTCGTTTTTTTAACAGCGATGTTGAAAACTGGGTTAAGGCAGCCAGTATACAAAACATGCCGGCAAAAATGTGGGTATAAAAACTGTATTTGTAAACCGGCTTCAAAAAAAGAACCGCTCTTTCTTCAATAAATCCAAAATCCTGTTTAAACGAAAAATAAGGCAGGGTGTTTTTTACCAACAGCAGGCTAAAGAAAACAATTGGCACCCAAAAAAGAATGGCAAGCGAATAACGAATACATTGCTGCAAGTTGAGTTGGCGGCTGTTGGGCATGTTAAAGGTTTGCGCTATAGATATTGGGTTCAAATAAAATCCACAAAAAAAATCGTTACAAATTTGTTAAAGGAATTTTGTTAGGGCTGATGGTTTTTAAGTAAATTTTATCGGCAATCTATAAATCAAAACTGGCCTTGTATTTTTATTTTTATTCAACATGGCCTTGCACATTTGTTCCTACTTTTGCAGGCAATATGATATTAATAGATAACAAGCTGGTAAGCGATGAAATTATCGAAGAGCAATTTGTTTGTGATTTAAGTAAATGCAAAGGTGGTTGTTGTGTTGATGGCGATGCAGGTGCTCCGTTGGCATTTGATGAGTTGGGAAAAATTGATGAAGTGTACAATGAGGTGTTGCCCTATCTTTCTGAAGAAAGTAAAATGGAATTAGAAAAACAGGGGCCTTATGTGTATGATAAGGAATATGGATGGGTTACACCAACCATAAAAAGTAAAGTTTGTGTGTATGGTATTATCGATCAGCAAGGCATTGTAAAATGTGGCATAGAGCAGGCGTATCTTGATGGAAAAATTCAATGGAAAAAACCACTTACCTGCCATCTGTTTCCCATAAAAACAAAATTAAGCAGCAATAAACAATCAGAATATATTAATTACGAACCCCGGCAAGATCTGTGTAAAGCTGGTTGTAGTCTCGGTAAAAAATTAAAAGTGCCGGTTTATGTTTTTTTAAAAGAAGCACTTATCCGAAAATATGGAACCGCATTTTATGAAGCGCTGGATGCAACTGCAAAATATAAATCAGAAAATCCCAGCACCTAATTTTAAAAATTAAAACAATAAATTAAGTAAAAATAAATGAAAAATAATACCCAATTGCGATCGCTTATTTTCTTTGCAATAATAACCTTTGGCTTCAATTCCTGTTCGGTTAACAAAGCCAATATCGATGATAGCATAAAAAAATATTTTGATGAAAATAAAGTGGAAGGTTGTTTTACCATGTACAATAATAAAGATGGTAAAGTAACCGTGTATAACATGCAGTTAGATACCATGCGCTTTACACCGGCATCAACTTTTAAAATTGTAAACTCATTAATTGGGTTAGAGATTGGAAGGATTACGGATGAAAAAATGTTGATTAAATGGGATGGCATTTACCATATCGGGCCTAGTGGCGATACAATGACTTCATGGAATAAAGATCTTACCATGGAAGAAGCTTTTAAAGTAAGTGCTGTGCCCTATTACCAGGAGGTGGCCAGGCGAATTGGAAAAGATACCATGCAGCATTGGTTGGATAGTTTGCAATACGGCAATAAAATTATCGGCAACCACATTGATAGTTTTTGGCTGGATAACAGTCTTAAAATTTCTCCCGACGAACAGTTGGGCCTTGTAAAAAGATTATATTTTGATCAATTGCCATTTCAAAAAAGAACCCAGCAAATTGTTAGAGATGTGATGATTCAGGAAGATAATACCTTGTATAAATTATGTTATAAAACTGGCTGGGGTTTTGATGAACAAAATAATAATATTGGATGGGTTACCGGCTGGGTTGAAGAAAATAAACATCCCTACTTTTTTACATTGCTGATAAAATCTGCGGATAAAAAAATTGATATGAAAACCGTACGGCTTAATATTCTGAATGGTATTTTGAAACAATATGGTTTTTTTAAGGGCAGTATGTAATTTTTTAATTACAAATCTGTTACCAGATGATTTAATAAATGTTTTCACATTTCTTTCGGGTAAGTAATCCTTAATTTTAATAACCGGTAAAACAATTACTTTGATGGAATGATTCAATTTCAACACATAGAATATTTGATTGCATTGGTTGCAATAATTCCAATGTGGATGTTGTATGAAATGGTTATCCGATGGAAGAAGAACAGGATCAATAAAATTGGCGATGCTTTTTTGGTTAATCAATTAATAAAAGATTACAGCGCTCAAAAATTTAAATTCAAATTTATTTTATTTATTACGGCCTTTGCATTTACCATAATCGGGTTATCAAATCCTCGAATGGCAGATGGAAATGCTACTGTAAAACGAAGTGGAATTGATGTGATGATTGCATTGGATGTAAGTAAAAGCATGCTGGCAACCGACATTAAACCCAACCGAATTACAAGAGCCAAACAATTTGTTTCGAAGCTAATTGATAAACTGGAAGACGACCGGATTGGCATTGTTGTTTTTGCCGGGAGAGCTTATTTACAAATGCCCTTAACCACCGATCATGTGGCTGCAAAAATGTATCTCAATACCGCCAGCAGTGATGTAGTGCCCACCCAGGGCACCGTTATAGCCGACGCTTTAAAAATGTGCTATGCCTCATTTAATACAAAAGAAAAAAAATACAAATCAATTATACTCATTAGCGATGGGGAAGACCACGATGAAAATGCTATTAAAATAACCAAGGCACTTGCAGGCGAAGGCGTGATGGTAAATACCGTTGGTATTGGTTCGGCCACCGGCGCAACAATTCCTGATGAAAACGATTCAGGATATAAAAAAGATGAAGCAGGTAATGCAGTTATTTCAAAACTGAATGAAGCTGCTTTAAAAGAAATTGCAACAAATGGAAATGGGATTTATCAGTTATATTCTACACCCGATGAATTATCGGAAGCAATTTCAGTTCAGTTAAAAAAAATGGGCCAACGTTCCATTACAGAAAGTTCCATGATGAGTTACCAGGTTTTTTTTCAATGGTTTTTGGCCGCGGCTTTATTTTTATTGATTGTTGAATTAATTGTTTCTGAAAAAAAAATTAACAGATCTCTCAAAAAACCAATTGCTGCTTTACCATTTTTTATGCTGATAAATTTTTTGCCATTGCAATCTTTTTCTCAAAAAGAAACCAGTTTAATTAAAGAAGGGAATGATGCATTTATAGCAAAGAAGTATGCACTTGCTGCAGAAAATTACCGGAACGCTGTAACAAAAAATCCATCAAATGCAATTGCGCAATATAATTTGGGCAATGCATTATACCAGGATAAAAATACTGAAGAAGCCTTACTGGCTTACGATGCAGCTATCGGCAAAACTGAATCGCCTGTAATTAAATCCAATGCCTGGTATAATAAAGGCGTACTGTTACAGGAAAAAAATAAATTAGCCGAAAGTATTGAAGCCTATAAAAATGCCATCCGGATAAATCCGCAGGATGAAGATGCCCGGTTAAATTTGCAAAAAGCTTTGCAGAAACAAAAACAGCAACAAAAAAAAGAAGAACCCAAAAAACAAGACAATCAAAAACAAAAGCCCAAGGATGATAAAGAAAATCAACCAAAACCATCGCCACCAAAAATGACGAAAAAAGAGGCTGAGGAAAAATTAAAAGCATTATTGCAGCAAGAAAAAAATTTACAGGATAAACTTCGGAAAGTGGATGTAGCTAGTCCACAAAAACCCGAAAAAGATTGGTAATTATTACATCCAAATTCAAACCTTACTAAGGCTCCTGCTGTTATGTTATAAAATGTATATCAACAATTAAATTATGCAATTATACTGCGAATCATATACAACCTATAAACGGTTAAAAACAAGGGAAGTTAAAATAGGGAATTTGTTATTGGGCAATAATCATCCCATCCGAATTCAAACCATGACCACTACTGATACCATGGATACCAATGCTACTGTGGAGCAAAGCATTCGTTGTATCCAAGCCGGGGCAGAGTTGGTTCGTATAACAGCGCCATCAAAAAATGAAGCCGAAAATTTGCTGCATATAAAAGAAGCGTTGCAAAAAAACGGCTACAATACACCGTTAGTAGCCGATATTCATTTTACGCCCAATGCTGCAGAGATAGCTGCAAAAATTATTGAAAAAGTAAGGGTGAATCCGGGCAACTATGTTGATAAGAAAAAATTTGAACAGATTGAATATAGTGATGCTGAGTATGCAGAAGAAATTGAACGCATCCGGGAGCGATTTACGCCGTTGGTAAAAATTTGCAAGGAGTATGGTACGGCCATGCGTATTGGTACAAATCATGGCAGTTTAAGTGATCGTATAATGAGCCGCTATGGCGATACGGCGATGGGTATGGTAGAAAGCGCCATGGAATTTTTGCGTATTGCCCGAAACGAAGATTATCACAATATCATACTAAGTATGAAAAGTAGTAATCCCTTGGTGATGGTGCAGGCTTATCGCTTACTGGTAAATCATATGATGGCCGAATTTGGCGAATGTTATCCATTACATTTAGGTGTTACCGAAGCCGGTGATGGAGAAGATGGAAGGATAAAAAGTGCCATCGGTATTGGTGCTTTATTGGAAGATGGTATTGGCGATACCATCCGGGTTTCTTTAACCGAAGATCCCGAATTTGAAATACCTGTTTGCAAGGATATTGTAAAAAAATACAGCACTCAAAATACAGCAATAGAATCGTTGGAAATTTCAACAGAATTTAAATTGCCTTACACTCCTTTTGAATATAATCGAAGAGAAACATTGGAAGTATTTAATATTGGTAACAAGCATGTGCCAGTTGTTGTGGCCGATTTTATGTTGGCCAAAACGATTGCTCACAGCGATTTACAGTCGATTGGTTATACTTACAATGTAGCCACCGACAAATGGAATATTGCAGATGCTGCTGCAGATTTTATTTATACTGCCGATAAAATAATTGAGTTTGCATTGCCGGGAACCTTAAGTGTTTTATGTGATTATACTACATGGCAATCGGCGCTTGATAAAGAAAAATATTTTCCATTATTTCAGGGCAATGATTTTCTCAATGCTGATAAAAAATCGGAACGCTTAAATTTTGTTGCAATTGATACAGCATTAAATCATGAGCAGCTTATCGATAAAATTAAGGATGATAAAACAGTTGTGCTTTGTATGTATTCTACCGCATCAAACAGCATGCAGTCGTTGCGGTTATTTGTTATAGGGTTGATGCAACAAAAAATAAAAACGCCTGTTGTAATTGCAGTAGAAAGTCAGCACACAACTGTAGATGAGCAGCTCATTCATTTTGCCTCACAAAGTGGCGCATTATTTTTAGATGGTATCGGTGATGGCATCTGGCTCATGAATGATCCATCAAAATTGCAAAACAAAAAAGTGTCGGGACGAACCTATCTAACCACTTCAAACAATCACCAGTTTATTAATAATACATCCTTCTCAATTTTACAGGCGGTACGTACCCGAATTTCAAAAACAGAATACATCAGCTGCCCAAGTTGCGGCCGAACGCTTTTTGATTTGCAGGAAACCACTGCAAAAATCAGGGCAGTTACCAATCATTTAAAAGGATTAAAAATTGCCATCATGGGCTGTATTGTAAATGGCCCGGGCGAAATGGCAGATGCTGATTTTGGATATGTTGGAAGTGGTGTAGGTAAAATTACTTTGTATAAAGGAAAGGAAGTTGTAAAGCGAAATATCGATAGTTCGATTGCAGTGGATGAGCTGATAAATTTATTAAAAGAGAATGAAGTTTGGTTGGAACAAAATGAAATTGCTTAATCAGTTATTTGGCTGATTTTTTTTAGTAGACTATTTAGTATTCAGTAATTATTTACAAATTAAAAATTTAAAATCCTTTTTGGGAGCAGGTATGCAAACAGATTTTTTAGTTATTGGAAGTGGCATTGCAGGGTTAACCTATGCATTAAAAGTTGCACAGGATTGCCCCGATAAAACAATTACGATACTTACAAAAACACAAAGCGATGAAACCAATACAAAGTATGCCCAGGGCGGCATTGCGGGTGTAATGGATTTGAATAAAGATAGTTTTGAAAAACATATTGAAGACACTTTAATTGCTGGTGATGGCCTGTGCGACAAAGCAATTGTTGAAATTGTTGTAAAGGAAGGCGTGGATAGAATAAAAGAATTAATTAATTGGGGAGCCCGATTTGATAAGGAGCCTGATGGCGATTTTAAATTAGGAAAAGAAGGCGGGCACAGCGAATTTAGAATCCTGCATCACAAAGATGTTACCGGTAAAGAAATGGAAAGAGCTTTGTTGGAAACAATAAAACTAAAACCGAATATCAACCTCATCAATCACTGTTTTGTACTGGATATTATTACCCAACATCATTTGGGTTATTTGGTAACAAAGTCTACGCCCGATGTGGAATGTTATGGCGTTTATGTGTTGAATTTGAAATCGAATAAAATTGAAACCATCCGTTCATCAATTACTTTATTGGCTACCGGCGGTAACGGTCAGGTGTACCGCAGCACTACCAATCCTGCAATTGCAACTGGTGATGGGGTAGCCATGTTTTACCGGGCAAAGGGGCGAATAGAAAATATGGAGTTTATACAATTTCATCCAACAGCATTGTACGAACCAGGCATAAGAGGACATGCTTTTTTAATTACAGAAGCCGTACGTGGGGATGGTGGTATTTTACGAAAC
>JANPAP010000236.1:0-1710 GCA_031429975.1 Chitinophagaceae bacterium | reverse complement strand
GTAAAGGTTATCTAGGTTCAAAGCTTTTACACCACCAACGGTAAGGGATAGACGACTACCATCAATTTCATCATACACAGAAGGAATTTCTATTACAAAAGCCATCCGTTCATAATAAAGTGTTTTTTCATGATCCAGCAATTCGTTTGCTGCTTTGTTTTTTGCTTCGGGAATTCTTCCTTTAATTGGATGCGATAATCTAACAGCAGGCTTTAAAATAGTTTCGCCATTAAAAATATCTGCTGCGGCCTGCATGGTTGCTTCAATAAAATCTGAATGGGAAATAACAGTTTCATTGTCCTTGATAAAAACCGGAATGATGTGTTTTTCTTTTATTTCTTCAAGGCTGTTTTCAATTGTATTGGCTTCAATAAATGGTTTGTTTGTTGATGTGGCAATTGATTCAGATTCTAATGTATGTTGTGTTGTTGACATTCGATTATTAACTAATTGTAGTTCCATTGGATGATGATTTAGTTTGTGAAATATTTTTAAATTCATTGCCAGCTAATAATATTAGATGGCGTTTTTTTGTAAATTCTGGATGAAGCACTTGTTGCTTTTCGGGATGTAAATTGTACAATGTTAGCAGCTCATCCAGCGATTTACATTCATTTACTCTTTGGATGATTTCTTCATTAGAAGGCAGGGTAATGGGAAGTGAAGATTCATTGCACCAATTTTTTATCAGCTTCCCGGTTTCAACAGAAATTTTAAATTCAGGCTTACCCATAAATAGGGAGGTCCTGTCTTTTGATGTACTGGCATGTTGTTTAATATCCAGTTCAAGAACAAGTGTAAAATCATAATCCATTCCTTCTCTGGTCACGCCTTTCATACCTACTTTCTCCGGGACCATCTTGCCATTTTTCTCAGTTAAAACATAATCTTGTTTGGACCGGATAGTTCCAATAACATGAGCAGGTGATTGCAAAATCTGTTGTACAAAAGCATTATGCCCTGGCGTTAGTTTACTCCAATTTGTGTAACTATTTCCTGCCATGTTACCATGTGTTTCTAAAATGCCACCTGTTCCTTCCCATTCATGCGAAATGCTGTCAATAATAATAACATCAACAACATTTTCACAAAGCTTAATGGCTTCTATATAACGTTCAGGAGTAAAGGGAGGCTCCAGATTTAAAACTTTAAATTGGCCAAGATGGGCGTATAACGCTGATGAATTATTCTCCGAATCGATGACTGCTATTTTACCCCAGTCGCCACATAATCCAAATGCTAATAATAAAGCACTAAATGTTTTTCCACTTCCAGATGAACCTTGTAAAGCCATTTTTATTTTTACTTTTTGCCGGTTGGCTGTTTGTAATTGCATGATATATAATTTAAAAAGTTTGAAAAATATAAAGCAGGGTATTGCTACCCTGCTTTAATTATCCTACAAGTTTTCAGGGCTAAGCCATTTGTTCAACCATTCTTTTAGTTTCAGCTTTATAGTCTGCAGGCTTATAGGTGTAACTGTGTGCCAGGCTGATCACTTCACCAGTATCCTGAATGGTGTAATCATAAGGATCACACTCCACCCTGGTAATTTCCCCTGGCAGTTCTTTTCCAATAAAACTAGTAGCAGTAGGTTCATCAAATGTTGAACTGATGAAGCACTTTCTGGTAGTGGCATAAAACCTTCCATTTTTTTGGCTTTGTACCAGTTCGATATCACCTTGAAGTTCAAGGGACATAAAATTTCCA
>JANPAP010000235.1:0-7383 GCA_031429975.1 Chitinophagaceae bacterium | reverse complement strand
CAGTTCGGGTTTTTTACATGCCGATTACATGCACCTGATATTTAACATGTTTACCCTATTCTTTTTTGGACGCAACCTGGAAATGCATTTTAATTACTACGGCCTTGGGGGCAATATTGCCTATCTGGCTTTATATTTTATCGGATTAATTGTATCGGACATACCCAGCTATTTAAAACATAAAAACGATTATCACTACCGCTCACTTGGAGCATCGGGTGCCGTATCGGCGGTAGTATTTGCAACTATTATTTTTAGTCCTTGGAGCAGTATTTACTTGTTTGGCGCCTTAAAGATTTCGGCTACAGTTTATGCCTTTCTGTTTATTTTTTATTGCATTTATATGGGTAAAAAGGGTGGCGATAATATTAATCATGATGCTCATTTGTGGGGGGCCGTATTTGGACTTGCTTTTACTTTAATATTAATTGCACTGTTACAGCCTACTCTTTTTAGCAGTATTATTGAGGAGCTCAGCCACCCCAGTTTATTCGGAAACTGATAAGTTCAATTCTAAAATATTTTTTGTGGCTGCAGTAATTTTAAACCGGTTATCGATACGCATGCCCAAAACCCAGATAATTTTTTTATCGGTTTCCAACACCCATGTATTTTCTTTTTGGGTAATTGATAATTTTTGGTCGATAAAAAACCGGCTGAGTTTTTTCTTTTTTTGCATTCCCAAGGGATAAAAATAATCGCCCTGTTTCCACTTACGTAATAACAATGGGAATTTAATTTCTTTCAAATCTAATTGAGCAATTTGGTTACCGGCTTGTAGATTATAGTTGGTTGCCGATGCTGTTTTAAACTGTATTTTACCGGCTTCAAATTCAATACTGGCTTCTTCTTTTTCGATAAAAACATTTTGACAAAGATTTGTTTTTAATGGCGTAATAATTAACCATTTCCTGTTTTTAATAAGCCGGTGCGATGCAGACTGAATAAACTTTCCACTATCGCTTTTTAATAATGCAATGGCATCTGGCACCTGCTGTGCTGTAAATCCAACAGTTTTTAAAATTTCATACATAACCGAAAACAAGCCTACCGTTTTTTGCAGTTTTAAAACAGGGATATGAATTTCATTTCCTTTTTGCTCCAGTAATTTTTTCTTTTGCTGGGCAATGGATTGAAGGTAAATTTTTTCAATATCTGTAAAGCGGCTGATATTATGCAGCACATTATTTTCAGCCTCGGGATATTGCGTTTTTATTAATGGGATAATTTGATTGCGGAAAAAATTACGGGTATAATCACTTTCCAAATTGCTGCTGTCGGTAACAAAATCAATTTGCTGTTCATTTGCAAATTGTTCAATTTGCGATCGCCTGGCAAATAATAATGGTCGCCGAATGATGCCCTGCTTTGGTAAAATGCCCCTTACACCTGCAATGCCAGTTCCTCTAAAAAAATTCATTGCAGTTGTTTCAATATTATCATCGGCGTGATGTGCTGTTACAATAAAGTTGATTGGAGAGATTGATGATTGGTTGATGAGTTGATGAAACCATTCATATCTTAAATCTCTGGCAGCTGTTTCAATTGATTTTTTTTCTGCAACAGCAATTGACTTTGTATTGAAAGATTTTACAAAAAAGGGAACCTCTAGTTTTTCAGCAAGCTCTTGCACAAATTTTTCATCCCGTTCACTTTCAGCAGCTCTTAAATTAAAATTACAATGTGCAATAATAAAATCAAATCCTGCCTGTTTACACAATGCACAAAGCACCACCGAATCTGCACCACCACTAACGGCAAGCAGTAGCTTATCTTTTATATTAAAAAGATGATGGTCCTGAATATATTTATTGAATTGATTTAATAAATCCGTTTTCATAACTCAATTGGTGAAAATACAAAAAAAAGAAACCGTCCAACTATTTTACAAACTCATTCTATTCAAATTAAAAAATATCAAAAAACATATTCATTTTTTTAT
Source organism: Chitinophagaceae bacterium (assembly GCA_031429975.1). GTDB lineage: Bacteria > Bacteroidota > Bacteroidia > Chitinophagales > Chitinophagaceae > Ferruginibacter. The sequence continues at coordinate 5,441 of JANPAP010000235.1, read as the reverse complement.
TGTATTACGCATATACCATATCTTAGCTGCTTTAATATCAAACTGATCGTTACAGTTTTAATTTCTTGATGAAAGTATTTCATTTATTATTTGTGTTGTTATTTTTTGCTGGTACTGCATGTGCCCAGCTTATTGCAGGTATTATAAAAGATAAAAAACAACAACCTGTACCCGGTACTACTGTAATTCTTTACTATTTAAAAGATTCATCGGTTGTAAAATTTAACGCCAGCGATAATAAAGGCTATTTTGAATTTAGCCAGATCCCTTCCGGAAGTTATTTCATTACAACTTCTGCCATTGGATTTAAAGATGGCAGTTCGGGTATATTCAATGTAGCCAATTCCAATTTAGATTTAGGTGCATTAACTATTGAAAAAAAGATTGGTCAACTCAATGAGGTTGTTGTAACCATTAAAAAACCCATGATTGAGGTTAAGGCCGACAGAACGATATTTAATGTTGAAGGAAGTATTAATGCTGTGGGAAGTGATGCACTTGAATTGCTCCGTAAATCGCCGGGGATAGTTATAGACAGGGATGATAATATTATTGTAAGTGGTAAAAATGGCGTAAATATTTATATCGATGGAAGGCCTTCTCCCCTATCCGGCCAGGCACTGAGTGCTTACCTGCGTTCGCTTCCTTCAACTTCTATTGATGCTATTGAAATTATTACCAACCCATCTGCCAAATACGATGCATCCGGTAATGCAGGCATCATCAATTTCCGGTTAAAAAAAATGAAAACACTGGGAACCAATGTTGCTATCAATTCGGGATACAGTATTGGCATTTTTTCAAAATTCATTAATGGATTTTCGATAAATAACAGAAGCAGTAAATTTAATTTTTTTGGAGATTATAATTACAACAATGCCATTAATGAAAACAAATTACATATTAGCAGAACGCAGGCCGACACTGCATTTGATCAATACAGTGTTACCACTTACCGGGTAAGAGGACACAATTACAAAGGCGGCTTTGATTATTTTATCAATAAAAAAAGCACCCTCGGATTTATTGTAAATGGCAATATACAAAACGATACCATTTCGTTATACAGCAGTACGCCTATCATTTATGCGCCAACAAAAACTATCAACCGTTGGTTAGTGGCCGACAATCTTAGTAAAATAAATAACAGGAGTGTAAACTTTAATCTCAATTATAAATATGCTGCAAGCAATGGCAGTGAATTAAACATGGATGCAGACTATGGTTATTACAACCTTTTATCCAATCAGCTGCAACCCAATTATTATTACGATGCCTCCTTTACCAACATTAACAGCCAACGCATTTTTCAATTTATAGCCCCCAGTAAAATTTCGATTTATAATTTTAAAACTGATTTTGAGCAAAATTTTTTAAAAGGAAAATTGAGTATTGGCGGTAAGTTTTCATACGTACATTCTCAAAACGATTTTAAACAATTCAACATTTTCAATACTTCCAGTATAATGGACTCTGCCAGAAGTAATGATTTTTTTTATAAGGAAAATATCAATGCAGGCTATTTCGATTTCAGCCGCCAATATAAAAAAATGCAAATTCAAATTGGGTTAAGGATTGAGAACTCCAATATTACCGGGCAATCAACCGGATTAAAAAACATTGGAAACAGTTGGCAGAATTATGACACTACCTTTAAATGGAACTACACTAATTTTTTTCCGACTGCCGCAATTACATATAATCCAAACGCCAACAACAATTGGGGAATTTCATTTAGCCGCCGCATTGACCGGCCAGCTTATCAGGATTTAAATCCTTTTGAAATAAAAATTGATGAATACTCTTATTACAAAGGCAACACCTCACTCCGTCCGCAATACACAAACAGTATCAGTTTAACACATTCGTATAAAGGCAAATTAAATACCCGGTTAAACTACAGTTTGGTTAACGATGTATTTGCCCGTTTAGTTGATACTACAGAATTGGTAAAAAGTTTTCTTATCAAAAAAAATGTAGCAACCCAAAAAATAATCAGCCTCAATATCAATTACAATTTCCAGAAAAACTGGTATGGTTTAAATATCAATTTAAATGCATTTTCATCTAAATACAAAGCCGATTTTGGCAAAGGCCGAACGATTGATTTGGGTGTAGAAGCGCTCACAGCAAACCTGCAACAGTCGGCCTTATTAGGCAAGGGGTGGACCATTGAAATGAGTGGCTTTTACAACTCTCCTTCTATCTGGAGCGGTACATTCCGTAACAAAGAAATGTTTGGTTTGGAAAGTGGATTGCAGAAAAAATTATTTAAAAACAATGGTAATTTAAAAGTATCGGTAAGCGATATTTTTCGTACACAAGTATGGACCAGTACCAGCGATTTTGTAGGCCAGCATTTGGATGTAGAATACCGTTGGGAATCGCAATTATTTAAAATGAATTTTACGTACCGTTTTGGTAATGCACTTTTAAAAGCAGAAAGACAAAGAAAAACTTCATCGGATGAAGAAGGTAAAAGAGTTAACTCGGGGCCGGGCGGTTTACAAAATTAATCTTCCAACTCTTCGAGAGCAGCTTGTAATTCGTTATAGGCATGATTATCCTTTAATTTTTTACACTCCGCCATTCCTGTTTTGTAAATTGAAATCGCTGCCGCTGTATCTCCAATTCGTTCCAGCAATTTTCCCAAATGATAATAAGAGCCGATATAATCTGGTTCTCTTGTAATAATCATTTCAAACAAATTTTTCGCCAATTCGTCGTTGCCGGCTTTAATGTATTCCAACGCCAGGGCATGCTGCAAAAAACTGTCTGTTGGCGAAGCCTTTAAAAATTCCAGTAATTTTTCAACCCTGTTCATTAAACAAATATTTTTTTCTTTTTTTAAACAATTTTAGTTTGCAACGGTTATCTTTGTATTAGTTGCATAAACAACTAAACGGTTCATTCAAAAACAACATTGCCAAATAACTTATCAAGTAAAAATAAAGAGATATGAAAATTTTAGTTTGTATCAGTAAAACACCCGATACTACCGCAAAAATAGCTTTCACAGATAACAATACGAAATTTGCTGCTGATGGCGTACAATGGATTATCAACCCTTACGATGAATGGTATGCATTGGTTAGAGCCATTGAATTAAAAGAAGCAGATGCTGCAACAAGCATTCACCTTGTTACCGTTGCTACTGCCGATGCCGATCCAATAATCCGCAAAGCACTTGCTTTGGGTGGCGAAGAAGCCATTAGGATAAATGCGGATAGCCATGATAGTTATTATATCGCTTCGCAAATTGCAGCGGTTGCAAAAGAAGGCAATTATGATTTAATTTTTACTGGTAAAGAAACCATCGATTACAATGGTTCATCCATTGGTGGCATGGTTGCCGAATTATTGGATCTGCCGTATTTGTCATTGGCAACAAAATTCACTTTAGAAGGTACTGAAGCCATAGTAGTAAGAGAAATTGATGGTGGTGAAGAAACCAATAAAGCCGCATTGCCACTGGTTGTTAGCTGCCAAAAAGGAATGGCAGAACAACGCATCCCAAATATGAAAGGCATTATGGGCGCCAGAAGTAAACCATTAAAAGTGTTGGAACCACAAACTGTTGAAGCATTAACCAGTATTGCCAGTTTTGATTTGCCACCTGCAAAAGCCGGTGTAAAATTAGTGTCGGCCAATAACCCCGAAGAACTGGTAAGACTATTGCATGAAGAGGCGAAAGTGTTTTAATAATAATGGATAATGGATAATGGATAATTATTAATTGGGCTATTACTTTTTCTTAAAATCTCATTTTGGTTATGAAGGAAAATATTTTAAAATCTAAAAGTTTTTCATTTGCCGTCAGGATAATTAATTTATACAAATACTTAAAAAAAGAACATGGTGAATTTATAATTTCTCAACAATTAATAAGATGCGGCACTTCAATTAGAGCAATTATCAGAGAGGCAGAACATACAGAAAGTAACAAAGATTTTATACATAAACTTAGCATCAGTTTAAAAAAAACCAATGAATCAAAATACTGGTTAGAATTATTACTTGCAGCTGATTTTGTAACTCAAAACATGTATGAATCATTAAAAAACGATTGTGATGAATTATTAAAATTGCTTATTGCCAGTATTAAAACCAGTAAACTAAAATTGCAATAATTATCAACTATCAATTATTAAATTATCCATTATAAATTATCAATTATCATGAGTGTATTAATTTTCTTAGACCAGTCAGACGGAATTGTACGTAAAGCATCTATTGAAGCCGCCTGTTATGGAGCAAAGATTGCTGCACAAACCGGTACCGTTGCAGAGGCAATTGTTTTTGGTACTGTTACAGAGGATTTGAGCAGTTTTGGTAAATACGGAATTTCAAAAGTGCATACAGTTAGTGATGCATCATTAAACCAAATGGATGCCCAGGTATTTACAAATGTATTAGCACAAGCAGCCATTGCAACCAATCCAACTGTCCTTGTATTTTCAAATAATTTAGTTGGTAAAGCGGTGGCGCCCCGTTTAAGTGTTCGCTTAAAAGCCGGACTGGTAACGGGTGCTGTGGCATTACCCGATACCAGCAATGGATTTATTGTAAAGAAAAATGTATTCAGTGGAAAAGCATTTGCCAATGTTTCAATAAATACTGCAGTAAAAATTATTTCATTAAATCCCAATGCATTTTCAATTAGCAGCATCGAAGCAGTTGCTGAGGTTGTTGCATTTGCAGCATCTATACCAACTGCAAAAGTACAGGTAACGGCAACCAATAAGGTAGAAGGCGAAGTGCCACTTACGGAAGCAGAAATTGTTGTAAGTGGTGGTAGAGGATTAAAGGGCCCCGAAAACTGGGGACTGGTAACCGAACTTGCAAAATTACTGGGTGCTGCCACTGCTTGCAGCCGTCCTGTTGCTGATATTAACTGGCGGCCACATCATGAACATGTAGGACAAACTGGTCTTGCCATTGCACCCAATTTATACATTGCAATTGGAATATCCGGAGCCATTCAACATTTGGCGGGAGTTAATAGAAGCAAAACAATTGTAGTGATAAACAAAGATCCGGAAGCTCCCTTTTTTAAAGCTGCCGATTATGGAATTGTAGGCGATGCTTTTGAAGTGGTGCCTAAAATTATTGAAGCTGTAAAAAAATTAAAAGGTATTGCCTGATTCATCTTATTAAAAAATCATTCTGTTAAAAACCACTTCTATTGCGTTGGTTTTTTTTATATTTGAAAAATACATTCTGAAAATTGTTTAAACCTATATTACAGTAATTCGTATTTTACATATGGTAAAGTTAGCATCTCATTAATTATTAAATATGATCAAATGTGTAAACGCTGTAAAAAATAAATCCCTTAGTTTCGTAATAAGTATATGAAAAAGATAGAACTGGAAATAGTAGCACTCTCACACAGCATAACGCAATCGCATTCGTATGCAGTTGTATTGGGCGAAGTAAAT
>JANPAP010000234.1:0-7798 GCA_031429975.1 Chitinophagaceae bacterium | reverse complement strand
CAACTGTACTGTTGGCATTTGAGCAACTGCAAGCATGCTAAAAGTTATTAGTGTAAATACCAAGCTTGGTTTTTTCATCTTTCTCATTTCTTTAAATCTTGTTGTTTAGAATTTTTTAAAGTTTGATTTGAAAATAGTGCTACTGCAATTTAAATTCTCAATAATATATTATTCCCCCATCAACTTATTTTTCAAAGATGCGTTGGTGAGATAATTTTGCGATTAAAAGGAAATTAAAAATTAAGGTATGGCAACACCATTAAGCGTTTAAGCGAAATTAAAACAGCAGGAAAAATGAATTGAGAAAATTTTTATCAGTTTTAAAATCCTGATAAAACACAGTTCTAAATGATACGATGCAATCAATTAAAAATAAAATACTGTTGTAGTAAATAAATTATTGCTCCAACAAAGTATCCAGAAAGTGCCAGTAAACTTATGTTTTTGATGTACCAAAAAAAATCAATTTTTTCCATACCCATTGCTGCAACACCTGCTGCACTTCCAATAATAAGTGCACTACCACCGGTACCGGTGCAATAGGCCAGAAACTGCCAGAAAAAATGATCTTTAGGATAAATATCAAGATCGTACATTCCCTGCAAACCCGCCACCAACGGCACATTATCAACTACCGAAGAGAGCAGGCCCAATATGCTTACTACAATTGTATCGCTTTTAATATTTGCAGATAACCAATCTGCTGCCGTTTTTAGTTGGCCACTTTGCTGCAAGGCTGCCACCGCTAATAATATCCCAAGAAAAAATAAAATACTGGGTGTATCAATTTTACGCATGGCATAAGAAACGGAACGAATATCTTTATCCTCTTCATTTTTTTTATGATGCAAAATTGCAGTAACAATCCACATAATGCCCAGCCCTAATAATATGCCCATATAAGGCGGCAAATGCGTAATGGTTTTAAAAAATGGCACAAATAATAAAACTGCAATACCAGTAAACAAAATAATATTCCGTTCTTTTTTATCGGGATAATTGGACTGAATCGGCGAAACATCTTTCCCAATAGTTATGCCCCTGTATTTAAAATGCAATATCCATAATGGAATTAATAAACAAATAAATGAAGGCAGAAATAAACGGCTGATTGTTTTTAATGGCGAAATCTGTCCACCAATCCAAAGCATGGTTGTAGACACATCCCCCAAGGGCGACCAAGCCCCGCCTGCATTTGCAGCAATTACAATGATGCCTGCAAATAGGAGTCGGTGGTTTCTAAATTTAATTAGTTTTCTTATCAATGTAATCATTACAATGGTAGTTGTAAGATTATCTAAAATAGCCGATAGAAAAAATGTAATAAATCCAATGATCCATAATAATTTTTGGGCACTTTTAGTTGATATCCTTTCGGTAATAAATTCAAACCCATCATGCACATCAATCAATTCTACAATCGTCATGGCACCTAAAAGAAAAAACAGGATATTGCTGATTTCGCCAAGATGCTGTTCCAGCGCCTCATTGGTTTGATAACTATCCTGCTGAAACATTGCATAGCTTACCCAACATAATACACCCGTAAGCAATGCACTGGCTGCTTTATTCAGATGAATCTTTTGTTCAAAAATGATAGCTAAGTAGCCGGCAATAAAAACAATAGCGATTAAAAAATTTATCATTTCAGAATTCTCTTAAATTAATTTATGATTGTATGAATTGACTTGAAGTTATTTGAAATATATTTTGCTTCTAGAATACAATTTGGCATTTATATTTACCCCGGATGATGATCAACTTATCAATATTACAAGCCTTCCGGGCCGGGAACCGGCCTGCAAAGTAAGTGGTAATTAATTAAATGCATGCGCCAATTAAATAAAATTGGTTTAAATAAATAAGAAAAATGGTTGATTAAATTATAAAACCAAATTCATTCCTAACTTCGATATTGTTGATAAAATTTGCACATCATTTCTATTGGCATATTAAGTACTAATTTTAAAATATTTCAGTATTTTAAAGACACTATAAAAATGTTTTTATTCATACAAATAATAATTGTTAATGTTCAGTTCATCATCAATAAGTGAAACTTTTGATACTTTAGGTGTTTGTATAATAATCCCTACCTATAATAATGATGCTACACTTGCCAGTGTTATTGCAGATGTAACCAATTATACAAAAAATATTATTGTAGTAAATGACGGCTCATTGGATACTACCATTTCTATTCTTGAAAATTATCCATTCGTACAACTAATTACTTATCCAAACAATGTTGGAAAAGGCTGGGCATTGCGAAAGGCTTTTGACCTGGCAAATAAACTTAATTATAAGTTTGCAATTTCTATTGATTCTGATGGGCAGCATTTTGCAAAAGACCTTCCATTGTTTATAGATAAATTATCGTTTGAACAAAATGCCATTATAATAGGCGCAAGAAATATGAACCAGGCTTCAGTTCCGGGCGGCAGTAGCTTTGGCAATAATTTTTCTAATTTTTGGTTCAGGCTCGAAACTGGAATCAGATTACCCGATACCCAATCAGGTTATAGATTATACCCATTGGAAGCAATTAATTCAATGCGTTTTTTTACCCGTAAATACGAATTTGAAATAGAAGTGCTTGTAAGAGCAGCTTGGAAAGGGGTAAAAATTGTATCGGTTCCTATTTCCGTTTATTATGCTCCAAAAGGAGAACGGGTTTCCCATTTCAGGCCATATAAAGATTTTTTCAGGATAAGTGTTTTAAATACCATCTTGGTGCTAATAACATTTCTGTATATCAAACCACGCAATTTTTTACGCAGCATTTTTATAAAAAAAAACTTTAAGCAACTGCTAAGCGATCAACTCTATAATACACAGCAGTCCGATCAGTTAAAAGCAGTTTCCGTTTCTTTAGGCGTATTTATGGGCATTGTACCACTCTGGGGTTTTCAGTTGGTTACAGCAATTTTTTTGGCTGTATTATTCAGGCTTAACAAGGCTTTGGTAATAATAGCGGCTAATATCAGCTTACCGCCAATGATACCGGTTATTATTTTTGCTAGTTATAAAATGGGCGCATGCTGGATGGGGCAAAACGCTTTGCAGATGGGCTTTAGCAAATCGATTTCACTCGATTCTATCAAACAGAATTTACAACAATATATTTATGGTAGTATTACACTGGCAATACTCGCCGGCTTTTTTTTCGGGTTGTTAACTTTTGTAATATTGAAGTCGTTTAACAGAAAATCAATGCTTGCCAAATAAGCTGAAGCATACATGGAACAAATATTAATTCGCCTATATAATTTTTTCAGAAAAAACCGGCTGGCTTTTTTTATTGCATTGGCCATAAGTTTTCTGGTGCCGGGTTATTTTGCCATGCAGGTAAAATTTGAGGAAGACATTGCTAAAATTTTACCAAAGGATAAAAAGATTGAAAAACTAACAGCGGTTTTTCAAAATTCTAAATTCATGGATAAGCTGGTGGTTATGGTATCATTAAAAGATACGGCTGCCACGGCTCAGCCCGATAGCCTCGTAGCTTATGCAGTTGCTTTTAAGGAACAATTACAAACTAAACTAAACCCGTACATCGGTAAAATAAATGCCAGGGTAGATGATGAACTTGCGATGCAACTATTTGCTACCGTTAGCGATCATTTACCCATTTACCTGGAAGAGAAAGATTACCGATCAATAGATTCGCTAATCGCTCCTGCAAAGGTTAAAGAAACCCTCGAACAAAATTTCAGAACACTTACATCACCTGCGGGTATTGCCTTAAAAAATATCATCAGCAACGACCCTGTTGGCATTAGTTTTTTAGGATTAAAAAAATTACAGCAATTACAGTACGACGAAAATTTCGAACTCTACGAAAACTATGTTGTAACAAAAGATCAGAAACACTTGCTGATTTTTATTACGCCTGCATTTGCGCCGAATAACACCGGCAAAAATGCACTGATGCTGGAAGGGCTTGATAAGCTGATAACTGATTTGGACAGTACTGAGTTTAAATATGCAACAGCTTCTTATTTTGGCGCAACGGCAGTATCGGTGGGCAATGCACTGCAATTAAGAAAGGATACAATGCTTACGCAAGGGATCACCGTTCTTTTCATTGTTCTATTTTTAGGGATTTACTTCCGTAAAAAAACTGCTCCAGTAATTATTATGCTGCCGGTTCTTTTTGGTGTGATATTTTCCTTGGCCGCCATCTATTTTATTAATGGCGGTATTTCTGTTATTGCACTTGGTACAGGATCGGTGGTACTGGGTATTGCTGTCAATTATTCGTTGCATGTTTTTAATCATTACAGGCATACAAAAAATGTACCCCAGGTAATCAAAGACCTTGCAATGCCAATGACGGTGGGTAGTTTTACCACCATTGGCGGATTTCTTTGTTTAGAGTTTGTTGAATCAGAAATGCTGAAAGACCTGGGATTATTCGCCGCTTTTAGTTTAATAGGGGCATCGCTTTTTTCATTGATTTTTTTGCCGCATTTTATTGCCTCCAAAAAAGAACAACCTGCTCCCAAAATAACTGCACTATCCTTTATAGATAAACTAGCTGCTTACCAGCCCGAGTACAATAAATACCTTGTCATCATCATTTTTTTGCTAACGATCTTTTTTGGTTACTGGGCAAAAAAAGTAGGGTTTGAATCTGACCTGAACAAGATGAATTTCATGTCGGCAAAATTAAAAAAGGCAGAAAAAGATTTAAATACGATTAACCAATATTCACTGCAATCTGTTTACCTGGTAACAGAAGGGAAAACGCTGGATGAAGCACTGATACAAAATGAAAAACTAACCACACAAATTCAGGCGCTTGAAGCAAAAAATATTGTGAAAAAACACTCCGGTGTTTCTACACTTATCATTTCTGATACTCTACAAAAAACAAAAATTGCCCGATGGGAAAATTACTGGACAGCAGCAAAAAAAGTTTCCTTACTGGCAACACTTCACCAGGAAGGTGCTGCCTTAAAATATAGTGCCACAGCTTTTGATAAATTCAATAATCTGCTAGAAAAAAAGTTTGTACCAACCGATGGCCAGGCAATGGCCGATGTTCGGAAAAATTTCCTGGATGATTATATAACAGAGAAGCCGGAAAAAACAACGGTGGTAACTCTGCTAAAAGTTTTGCCGGAGCACAAACAGGCCGTTTACAAAGCTTTTGAAAACGAACAAAACATAACCGTATTGGACAAGCAATACCTGGCCGGAAGATTTGTACAAATCATCAACGATGATTTTACAAGCATTGCTATCATGACATCCCTGCTGGTATTTTTTGTTTTATTGATCATGTATGGCCGCATTGAATTAACGCTTGTTTCGTTTATCCCTATGTTTATTAGCTGGATTTGGATACTGGGTATTATGGGATTAACGGGCATGCAGTTTAACATCATTAACATCATTATATCGGCACTTATTTTTGGTTTGGGTGATGATTACAGCCTTTTTATAATGGATGGATTATTGCAGGAATATAAAACAGGAAAAAAGAATTTGTCATCTTTTAAATCTTCCATTCTTTTATCAGCCATTACTACAATTGTAGGGTTGGGTGTGTTGATTTTTGCACAACATCCGGCCTTGAAATCAATTGCCATAATTTCTATTACAGGAATTATTTGTGTGGTCATCATGTCGCAGATATTGATCCCATTTTTCTTCACAGTATTAATAAAGAACCGGGTGCAGAAAAAATTATTTCCCTGGACCTTTGGCAGTTTTCACAAATCTACTTTTGCATTTTCATTATTTATTTCGGTAAGTATTTTATTAGCCATTTTGGGTAGAGTTTTTGCAATGATAGGAGTAAAGGAAAAAGGAAAATATTTATACCATCTTTTAATTTCAAAAGCTTGCTGGTTTTTGATGCATGTTATGGTAAATGTAAAAAAGAAAATCATCAATCCTTTGAATGAAGATTTTGCTAAGCCTGCAGTAATTATTTGCAACCACCAATCTTCATTGGATATTGTTCCACTGATTATGTTACATCCCCAAATTTTAATGGTTACCAATAATAAAAAATGGAATGCCCGGTTTTTTGGCCCCGTAATCCGCATGGCAGATTATTTTCCGGCAGAACAGGTTGATCAGCACTTGGATAAAATTGCAGACAGAATTAAGCATGGTTATTCGGTGGTAATATTTCCCGAAGGAACCCGGTCAGAAGATGCTGTGGTAAAGCGTTTCCATAAAGGCGCTTTTTACCTTGCTGAAAAATTAAATGTTGATATATTGCCCATCATGATACATGGCACCAATTACACATTAACTAAAAAAGATGCCTTGTTAAAAGATGGAAAGGTGACCCTGAAATTTTTGCCAAGAATAAAACCAGATGACCATAAGTTTGGTAACGGATATGTTGAAAGAGCTAAAAGTATTGGCCGTTATTTTAGAGAAGAATTTGAAAACTTAAAAACGGAAATTGAACAACCAGCTTATTTCAGAGAAAAATTAATTTACAATTATTTGTACAAAGGGCCCTTTATAGAATGGTACATGAGGATAAAAACAAAGCTCGAAAAAAATTACCAGGTTTTTCATGAGCTGGTACCGCAAGAGGGCAATATCCTTGACATTGGCTGTGGTTACGGGTTTATGGCATATATGCTATATTTTGCTGCTGAAAAAAGAACAATTACCGGTATAGATTATGATGAAGAAAAAATAGAAACAGCCAATAATTGTTTTAGTAAGACAGACAATCTTAATTTTATACACGCCGATGTGTTGGATTTTAATTTTGAAAAATATGATGCCATTATCCTTGCAGATATTTTGCATTACCTGCATCATGATAAACAAAAGCAACTAATAGAAAAATGTATTTATCATTTGAACGAGGGCGGTATTGTTATTATCAGGGATGGAGATAAGGATGCAGCAAAAGCACATAAAAAAACTGAATTGACAGAGTTTTTCTCAACAAGGGTATTTAAGTTTAATAAAACTGGAGATAACGGATTGTCATTTTTTTCAGGAAAATTAATAAGAGAAATAGCAGCGCAATATAAGATGGAGTGCAGAGAAATCAGTGATTCAAAAATTACATCCAACACAATTTTTGTACTTAAAAAAACGCAGGAGGATACAGCATGACCAATTTTGATATTGTAATAATTGGAAGTGGTATGGGGGGGCTTGTATGTGCAGACATATTAGGCAGGGAAGGTTATAAGGTTTGTGTGCTGGAAAAAAATAAACAGATTGGGGGATGCCTGCAAACTTATGTACGTGATAAAGTAATCTTCGATTCTGGCGTGCATTACCTGGGTGGCTTGGGCAAAGGACAAAACCTTTACCAGGTATTTAAATACCTGGGTATTATTGATAAATTAAAATTGCAAAAGCTGGAAGAAGATGTATTTGATAAGATCATTATGGAGAATGATGATAAAGAATATGTTTTTGCACAGGGCTATGAGAATTTTATTCAGCACCTGTTAAAAGATTTTCCGGCAGAGGAAAAAGGATTAAGAATGTATTGCGATAAAATAAAGGAAGTATGCAGCAAGTTTCCTTTATACAATTTAAGAACCGGTGGCAACATCAATGAAAAAAACTCTGTATTGGAAATAGATACAAGGGCTTTTATCGAATCGGTAACAACCGATAAAAAATTACAGACGGTGCTGGCAGGTAACAATATGTTATATGTACTTCAATCTGATAAAACACCTTTTTATGTGCATGCCATGATCTTGAATAGTTACATCGAAAGCTCCTGGAAATGTATTGATGGCGGTTCTGTAATCGGGAAATTAATTGCCAGGAATATTCGGGCACAGGGTGGCGT
>JANPAP010000233.1:0-3301 GCA_031429975.1 Chitinophagaceae bacterium | reverse complement strand
CGGCGGCGATGGTACCGTAAATTATTTTGTAAACCGATATCTCGATATTAAGATTCCGCTTGCCATTTTTAATGGAGGTACAGGCAACGATTTTTATGCACTATTATATGGCAATCAAAAACTCGAAACTCAAATTGATTTTGTGTTGAAAACTACTCCCAGAGCCATTGATGCAGGCAAATGCAATGAAAGGTATTTCTTAAATGGAGTAGGCATTGGATTTGAAGGAGCGGTGGTTAAAAATTTAATTGGCGTTAAAAAATTTGGAGGCAAAACCTCTTTTATGATGGCCATATTGCGGCAGATATTTTTTTACAAAGAGCAATCCTACACAATAAAATGCGAAGAAAAAATAATTGAAAATAAATTTTTGATGATCAGCATTGCCAATGGAACCCGGTATGGCGGCGGTTTTTATGTAGCACCATTAGCCAAAGCAGATGACGGTTTGTTAGACGCAAATTTGGTGCAACCACTTTCAGTATTAAAACGTTTGCGGTACTTACCCGTTATCGAAAAAGGCAAACATCTTTCAAAATATTTTATAGAATATTTCAACACAAAAAAAATAACGATTGCCAGCAATCAAATTATTCAGGCGCATTTGGATGGTGAATATCTTGAAGCATCGGTATTGCAAATTGAAATATTACCGGCACAGTTTAACTTTATTTATTAAATTTTAAGAGATGAAATTTTTATTACGACCATGGCGTATTACTGATTTATACAGCCTGGTTAAATATGCCAACAATCCCAATATTGCAAAATTTATGACCAATGGTTTTGCAAATCCTTATAATGAGGAAAATGGAAAAGCATTTATTGCCTTTGCAACCAAGGATAATCCCATCCATATTTTTGCAATCGATATCGATGGAGAAGCGATTGGTGGCATTGGCATTCATCCACAAAATGATATTCAAATAAAAAATGCAGAACTGGGCTACTGGCTTGCAGAACCCTTTTGGGGCAAGGGTATCATAACTTTTGCAATAAAACAAATTGTTGAAATTACTTTTGAAACGTACCCCGAAATCAATCGCATTTTTGCACGCCCATTTGGTACAAATATCGCCTCACAAAAAGCATTGGAAAAAGCTGGGTTTGTTTTAGAAGCCAGCATTGAAAAAAGCATTTTTAAAAATGATGAGGAATTGGATGAATTAATTTATGGATTCAGAAGATAATTTCAATAATGAAATTATAAATTATCCATTCTCAATTATCAATTACCCTTTCTATAATTTTTTCGGAATCATTCCCCTGATGCCCATATCAATTATCTGTTCGTTATTTGGTGCAAGTGGATTGTATTTATTGTTGCCATCCGTTTCGGTCCACTCAAAACTTTTATTATTTGAAAGTGAAACTTCAATATTAATATCGCTGGTTTCGCTACCTGTAATAATTAATGGAGTTGCAAACGCACCGGTAACTACACAGGATCCGGCCGGTACTGCCGACGTTGCAAACAAAGGGTTGGGAACTGTTGTAGCACCTACAGGAGCCTGGCCGGTACGAACAAAACCAACACCGCTGGCACTCGATTCAAATCCCCAGTAACCCTGCAATTTGTTAGCATTTACAATTACTGTTGAGTCTTTAATTTTATAACTTCCTACATAAGTATTGAAACCGATAAAGGATGCAAAGGTTGCATCAAGCGTTTGCCCCGGTATGGATACATACACATTGTAATTTTGGTAAGCCAGCGAAACTCTTAAATAATTATAGTTACCAGGTGCTACACTATTTAAAGGCACACTTAAAAAAGTTTGGTTATTTCCGGCAAAATTTGATTTCGAAAAATCAATTGCATTGCTGCCTCCGGTGGTAACTTCGGGTGCTTTGTAAACAATTGCGCCGGTGCCCAAAGCGGTAAATGCTGTGGGTGCAAATTCAATATAGTGGGCACTCATGCTGTTAAACCGGGGCGATTGAGCGCCATGGCCAACTGGCACTGTTACCGGATTTCCCTGTCCATTTAAACGAACCTGGGTGGAATCAAATTTAAAAATGAAATTTACTTTTACAGTAGTTGTTTCCACCGCAGTTTTTTTACAAGAAGAGATACCTGCTATTATTCCAAAAACCAATAACAAGTTGGAAATTATTTTTACTGATTTATTTTTATTAAACATTTGGTTTGATATTAAATGGTTTCAAATTTGGAGAGAATAATTTACGGGCAAGATACTGTTTGTTATGAAATATAAAAACTGAAGGATTGTATTATCTAACTAAAATTATTGTTAAATAAAAATTTTGAATTCAACATAAATAATAATTAACGCCATTATTTTAAAATTACAATTTGCCAGCGATGCAATGAAAACTAACAACAAAGATTTACTTTTGGCGCAGAGCACTTTTTAAAACTGATCGTATTAACTACAATCCATTTCATGCCAAACAAAATAAGTGTACTACTTCCTGTTTTTAATGAGGAGTTAAATATTGAGCCAATATATTCGGCAATCAAATCGGTATTTGATGCATTGCCCGAAACCAGCTATGAAATTATTTTTGCCGATGATGGAAGTACCGATCATACAATGGCCGCAATAAAAAAAATTGTGCAGCAAGATAGCTGTGTTTTTTATGTAAGCTTTAGCAGAAATTTTGGAAAAGACAATGCATTGATGGCGGGGCTGCAATACAGTACCGGCGATGCTTTAATAACCATGGATGCCGATTTGCAGCATCCTCCCGAAATGATTCCGGAATTAATTGAATGCTGGATAAATGGATTTGAAGTAGTGTATACTTTCAGGGAAGATAAAAATCAACATGCCGGTTTTTTTAGTCAGATTACTTCCAAACTTTTTTATAAAACAGTAAACAGGCTATCGGATGTAAACCTCGAAAACGGAATTGCAGATTATCGGTTGATGGATAGAAAAGTAATAAATTCTTTATTACAGATGAATGAAAATAATCCATTTTTTAGGGGCTTATTAAAATGGGCTGGCTTTAAACAAAAAGGAATTCCTTATAAACCGGGAGCCCGAAAATCTGGCGATACAAAATACAGCACTTCAAAATTGGTGTCACTTGCCATGCAGGGAATCACTTCCTTCAGCACCAAACCACTGGAATTTGCAATATATCTAGGGTTTGTATTTTCGTTTCTTTCAATATTGTACATACCCTATGTTTTTTATAGTTTCTTTTCGGGTGTATCAATTTCAGGATGGGCATCTACCATTGTTACTATTGCATTTTTTTGCGGCTTACAATTAATGATTTTAGGAATCATCGGGCTTTATCTGGGAAAAGTTTTTATGCAGGTAAAACA
>JANPAP010000232.1:0-3927 GCA_031429975.1 Chitinophagaceae bacterium | reverse complement strand
TTGGCTGGTAAAAACAGCTTTCCAATTAAGCAGTACCGATTCATTATTTCTAACGCCATTAAAACTGATAAACTTTACAGGCAAAATAATATTTTGCTGTGAAATACTGCCGGCATTAATCCGTAATTTATCAAACCCGTTTATTGCCGGTGAAAGAAAAATGCCATCATTAACAATACTTAAATTTATATGTTTCCCTTCAGCAACAGGGCTATTAAAGGAACACAACAAAACATAAATTCTTACACTGCCATTTAATGGAATATTTAATGTAGTACTGGCAAAAATATTATCGGTAATATTTCCATCCCAATTACCAGCAATGGTACCGGCAAAAATTTCGTTTCCATCGCCATATATTTCTGAACCGGTAACCGGTTCGTAATAAATACTAAATGCCATATTGGGAATATCGGTTCCTTCTAAAGCAGTACCATTATTTTTAAGAATTAAAGTGGTAAGCACTATCCCTGTAAATGCGCCAGGATTAATTGCAAAACTTCCAGCAACATTATTAGCATTGCTGGTTTGACAAACGCCAGCTGCATCACCAATTAAGGAAGCTGTGGAAGCATGAATATTTGTATCAACATCCAATACCCTAAAATGCCTTTCGTTAAAACCCACGGCACCATTGGTACTAAAGCCATCAAAGCCTGCAGGGTAATAACTGTTTCCACAATATTTTGCACAAACCGAAACATAACAATCCGTACCTGCCCCCCACTCCGGGCTAAAATTTGCAGCATCATAATCGGTGGTACGCTTTGAGGGATAATTATCCCCTCCACATTGCCAACCAATGCCGTTAATCCAATCGGGCCCGTTGTAAACATGGTAGAGATATTCTTTCCCGTTTCCATTACTGCTGTTATTGTCTGTAACCCACCATCGGGCACTTAAGAAATCAATATTATTATAGGTATTTCTTTCAAGTCTTGAAAAAGTAACGGCATCTTTTTCGAGATAACCATATTGGCCGAGGCCATCGCCTCCGGAAGTTGCAATAAAGGGCTCTTGAGCAATTACCGAAGTTGTAAAAAATACTAGGAAAAAAAACAGGTAAAATTTTCTCATTCTGAAAAATAATTTTAATAATTCAAGTTAGCACAGTAAAAAATAACATCAAAAAATAAGACAACCTTAATATTGATATCTGAATAAAATTACCAGCCGGCCTTATAAGTTTGCATAAATTCCTGAAAACTTTTTGTCTTATTGTCCGCCTCAGCAAAATACTTTAGTGGAGGTTCTAATTCTGCTGGTTTTAAATACCCGGCTAAAGCTGCTGGTTGAGCATTGAGTGAGGTTAAAAAAATTGTAGAAGGATAACTCATCTGTCCATTTAAAAAATATACAGCTAATTCGTTTGCCCGATAATCAGCATTATAGCTGTACTTTTTTCCATTCCACATCAGGGTTTCTACAGTTTCTGCATCCAATTTTACAGCATAATAATGTTCATTAATATAGGCAGCAACTTTATCTTTATTATAGGTTTCTTTATCCATCACTTTACACCAACCACACCAACTGGTATACACATCAATCAAAACAGGCTTGGGATTTTTTTTATAAGCTTCTTGCAATTCAGCAATACTTATCCAATTTATTTTTTCATCTTTTTGCATCTTAAAAGATGAAACCGAAAAAACAATTAAAAATGAAAGAATAAAAATTGTAACCTTTTGCATACAATATTTGTTTAGTAGCTTAGTTGATTATTAAAGCCAAGTTAATGCATAAAATAGTAGTAGCCATAACCGGTGCCAGCGGCTCGGTTTATGCAAAAGTTTTATTAGACAAATTGCTTGCCATAAATGAACAATGGGAAGAATTAGCCGTTGTATTAACCGAAAATGCTAAACAGGTTTGGCAAACTGAATTGGATAATGAAGATTATAAAAACTATCCAGTAAAATATTACAGCCAGCAAGACTTTACTGCTGCATTTGCATCGGGTTCGGGACAATTTGATATCATGATTATTATTCCTTGCAGCATGGGCACATTGGGCAGGATTGCAAATGGTATCAGCAACGATTTAATTACGAGAGCCGCAGACGTAATTTTAAAAGAAAAACGCACACTCATTTGTGTTGCAAGAGATACGCCCTACAGCTTGATACATATCCGTAACATGGAAACGATTACATTGGCCGGAGGAATTATTTGCCCTGCTACACCTTCGTTTTACAGTAAACCATTAACGATAGAAGCAGTTGCAGCAACCGTTGTAGACAGAGTGATTGATCTTGCCGGGCTTACAATCAAATCGTATAGATGGGGAGAAGAAAAATAATTTATTCGGTTGAATGACTTCCTGAATATCGCTCCATCATTAATTTACCATTTTCCCTTTCGGCTTTGGAGGTAATACTATCCAACATTATATGCATAATATCCGGATGGGAACTATAGTATTGGTAACTTTTATAAAAACTTTCTTTACTCACTTTATGTAAATCAAATATTTTTTTTTGTAAACCTGCATTTTCAATTTTGAAGTTTTTTGAACTGTCCTTTTTTTGAAAATTTTCGGTAAACGCATCTGCCTGATAAATATCCCACAATACTTTTTCCATTTTATCACTGGCAATGATAGTATCAGCAGATGTATTTTTATTTTTACAGGCCACTATAGTTACACATAGCATTATACAAAATAACAGCTGCTTCATTTCAACTCGTTTTTATATCTGGCCGAATTGGTTAAATCTAATTTTTGCAAAATTTCTGATGCTCTTAATTTATCCTGTTGGGGGGCTTTTGAAAATAATTTAATAAGCTCCGTAGCTTTCCCCTGAAAGAAAAACTGGTTGATCATGGTATTGGGATTGTCTGTATTAAAATTATTCAACAGGTTTAAAACATTCAGCATTTCAGTTCTTCCGGCATTTTCATCTTCATACATTTTATCAAAACTTACCCGGTAATAATTATAAAAAATATCATGCATAATAGCGTACCTGCTGTTTAGCATATTCTCTGCAAGCCAATACCGGTTTCGAATTCCATCAAATGCTTTCCAACCACTAATACCTCTGGCCTCTGGTGCATTGTTCACAATATTTTGTGCCTTTTGAAAATACGTATTTCCGCCTTTAAGCGAATATGAGTCGTAATCAAATCCAATAATCATGTAGGCATAATAGGCAAATGTTGCAGTAAGATTTGATGCCAGTTGATCGCTTCCTGAAACCCTGTTTTCATTAAACTCCAGTTGCTGAAATTCAAGATATTTAAAAGTAACATCTTCATCCTGGTAATTAATTATTGGCGATACATACGAACTGTTTAAAATGGGCCTTGCGGCCTGAATGGTTAAAGATGCAGAATAAACATTTGCATCAGCAGTTTGTTGCAGGTTGATTAAAAAATTACAATCAATTTTTTCATTGGGCAAGAAATTATCGGTGGTCCATTTCCGGTTATTTAAAAAATTGGTAAGCGCATTCTGCAATGTTTGAAAAACATTTTTATTTACAGTGTTACCAACACGGCTACTGTTAACCGTTACTCTTGCATTTAATTCCTGGGCAACCGTAAATTTTACAGTTAAAGCCAACATTAAACAGCAAATAATTTTTTTATTTTTCATTTTTATAATCAATGATGGTATTAATAATATCAACTGCAACTTCTTTTTTTGATTTTGTTTCAAATGGAAATTCATTGCCCGATTTATCAAAAATAGTTATTTTGTTAGTGTCGTGCCCAAAACCTGCACCAGTATCATTCAATGAATTTAACACAATTAAATCTGCATTTTTTTCAGCTATTTTTTTTAATGCAAATTCTTTTTCATTAAATGTTTCAAGCGCAAAACCCACTAAAATTTGATGTCCCTTTTTTAAACGCCCTAATTCTTTTAAAATATCCTTTGTTTTTATTAATGAGATATCAAGTTGTTCTTCGGACTTTTTA